>CBFGPY010000009.1:0-15009 GCA_965650755.1 uncultured Chromatiaceae bacterium
GACGTCGTGGCGGCAATTAAACCAGACGACCCGCATTTTGCCCGCACCCGCCTGCTGGTGATTGAAAATACCACCGGTGGCCAGGTGCTGAGCCTGGACTATATGGCGCAGATGGCGGCTTTGGCAAAAGCCAATCAGTTATCCTGTCATATCGACGGCGCAAGGATTTTTAATGCCGCAGTCGCGATTGCGAGCGCGACGCAGGTAGATCCTTACCAGGTCGCCCGGCAGTTAGTCAGCGGTTACGATTCGATTTCTGTGTGTTTATCCAAAGGTCTCGGCGCCCCTGTCGGGTCATTGTTATTAGGCAGTCGAGAGTTCATTGCCAAAGCGCGCCGGGTACGTAAGATGCTCGGTGGTGGCATGCGCCAGGCCGGTAGTCTGGCTGCAGCCGGTTTATATGCGTTGCAACATCATGTCCACCGTCTGCAGGACGATCATCAGCATGCGCAGCTACTGGCAAGCGGCCTGCAGCAGATAGTCCGGGATACCGGTTTGGAAACTCAGTTTTCACTGCAAATGCCGCAAACGAACATCATTTTCTGTGACGTGGACGCTGCGCTTGCCAGCCATTTTGTGGCAGAATTAGGCAAACATCAGGTCCGGCTGACCAGTAGTGTGTATCAACAGGCCGGACAGACGAAATCCCGCATCCGTTTAGTGACTCATCTGGATATCACTTTGCCGCAAATACAGGCCATGCTGAGCTGTAGCCGGGATATATTGCGCCGTTATTAACGTCTGCCGCTGCGATGGCAGACATACAGAGGTCTGCCATGCTGCAGTTTTTCGAAAAATTAACCAATCCATTCCCGCCGCAAGAACCGACACAGCCACCAAAGGGCTTGTATGCGTTTTGTCGCCACTACAGCAAAGGCATGGAAATTCCTTTGGCGGTCATGGCAATTCTCACCGCATTGCTGGCCATGCTGGAAGTGTCCCTGTTTGGCTTTATGGGGCAATTAGTCGACTGGCTGGTACAAAAAGACCCGGCGACGTTATGGCAAACCGAACAGAACACGCTGATCCGCATGGGGCTATTAACGGCCGTCGGTATGCCACTGCTGGTGCTCATCCACTCCGCCGTGTTGCACCAGACCTTGCTTGGCAATTATCCAATGTCGATCCGCTGGCAGGCGCATCGTTATTTACTGAAACAAAGTGTCAGTTTTTATCAGAATGATTTTGCCGGCCGTATCGCGACCAAAGTGATGCAGACTGCCCTCGCAGTGCGTGAAACCGCGACTAAGCTGCTCGACGTCATGGTCTATGTGCTGGTGTATTTCAGCACTATGTTGTATCTGGTATTTGACGCGGACTGGCGCCTGGTATTGCCTTTATTGGTCTGGCTCGCGCTTTATATTTGTCTGCAATGCTATTTTATTCCGCGCTTAAAAGATGTGGCGAGCCGCCAGGCCGACGCCCGCTCAGATATGACCGGCCGTATTGTCGACAGCTACACCAATATCAATACTATTAAGTTATTTTCGCATACCAGCCGCGAAGCCGATTATGCCAAAGACAGCATGTCGCGTTTCCTAAATCCGGTGTACGAGCAAATGCGCCTGGTCACCTGGTTAAGTTTCAGCGTGCAGGCACTGAATTATTTGCTGGTGTTTTCTATCGGGGCTTTGTCGATTTGGCTCTGGATGGCACAGGCGGTCAGCGTCGGCGCAATTGCGATTGCGGTCAGTTTGTCGCTGCGATTAAACGGCATGTCACAGTGGATCATGTGGGAAGTCAGCAGCTTGTTTGAAAACATCGGCACAGTAGCCGACGGCATCACCACGCTGGCACAACCCCAACAAGTACTCGACAGCCCCACAGCAACACCTTTACAGGTCACAGGTGGCGGCATTCATTTTGATCAGGTGAGCTTTCAGTACGCCAGTCAAGGGCGGCAAGTGTTGCAACAGCTGGATTTAAATATCAAACCGGGTGAAAAAGTGGGTCTGGTTGGCCGCAGCGGTGCCGGTAAGTCCACGCTGGTCAATCTGCTGCTGCGCTTCTACGATCTGGAAACTGGCCAGATCCGCATTGACGGGCAAAATATCCGCGACGTAAAACAAGAAAGCCTGCGCGCACAGATTGCCATGGTAACGCAGGACACTTCACTGCTGCATCGCACAGTGCGGGAAAATATTCTGTACGGCAAGCCGGATGCCAGTGAGGCCGAGCTGTTGGCTGCCGTCAAAGCAGCTGAAGCTGATCAGTTTATCAGTGAATTGAGTGACCCCCGCGGTAATCAGGGTCTGGACGCACAAGTCGGCGAGCGCGGCGTGAAGTTGTCCGGTGGTCAGCGCCAACGGATTGCAATTGCACGGGTGTTACTGAAAAACGCGCCGATTTTAATTCTGGATGAAGCAACTTCCGCACTGGATTCCGAAGTTGAGGCGGCCATTCAGCACAGCCTGAACCGGCTGATGGCCGGCAAAACCGTGATTGCGATCGCGCACCGACTGTCGACTATCGCGGCAATGGACCGGCTGATTGTGTTGGATCAGGGCGCTATTGTGGAGCAAGGCAGCCATCAGGAGCTGATTGCAAAAGGTGGTATCTACGCGCAGTTATGGGCACATCAGACCGGTGGTTTTATCGGTCTGGACTAATCTTGGCGCAGAAACCGGGTTTATAAAAAGAACAAGGGCTGCAACTGCAGCCCTTGTTCTTACGCGTTCTGATTAACCCAAACGCGGATCAGTCTCCGCTACCCCAAGCTCTTCCTGATGAGCAATTTTAAACTGCAATAAAGCGCCGAATGGTTGCATATCCACCAGCTCCCGGAAACAAATCCAGTCGACCAGGCAATACAGGCTCATGGCCAGATAATCCCACTGCTGAAATTCACCGGCCGCGGCTTTGCTATTCAAAATCTTCAGCGTTGCCTGCACGCGCTCGTGTTGCAGGTTAAAAAATAATTTGTTGTCCCGGACATCAAAACCTGAGCGTTTACACAGCAGCAACTCGACCAGCGAGTCATTTGCCGCATTGATGATGGTCAGCAAATTCTCTTGCGACCAGCTTAATGGGCTTAATGCGAATTTTTGTGTCAGGTAACGATAAATAACACCCGAATCAAACACTACCTGCTCGCCGTCGGCCAACATTGGGACTTTACGCGTCGGATTCAGGGCAATCAGCCGCTCGCGGTCGGCCGATTCAAAAATATTCAGGCTGATAAACTCATGTGGCCGGTTGGCTAACAACAACCGCAGGCGACGGACAAATGGTGAAGAAGTAGACCCATATAACTGCATAATTTCTCCCGAAAAAAACCAGGCAGCCCGCTGGCTGCCCGACATTTGTTATTGAATACCGCTTTGTTCTATCACCGGTTGACTTACCGGCTCTGGCTGTTGATACACAGGCTCCGGTTGCTGGTATACAGGTTCTGGCTGCTGGTACACAGGCTCCGGTTGCTGGTATACAGGTTCTGGCTGCTGGTACACAGGCTCAGGCTGCTGGTATACAGGTTCTGGCTGCTGGTACACAGGCTCAGGCTGCTGATACACAGGCTCAGGCTGTTGGTATACCGGCTCTGGTTGCTGGTATACCGGTTCTGGTTGCTGATAAACAGGCTCTGGCTGCTGGTACACAGGTTCAGGCTGTTGTACAGGTTCAGGTTGCTGGTACACCGGTAGCTCCGTGATCGGTTGCTCTGTCACCGGCTCCGGCATTGGCTCCACCGGCTGCGGTTGTTCAAACACCGGTTGCGGCTCAGGTTGTGGCACTATTTCTGGTGTCGCTTCTGGCGTCGTGATTTGTTCTGGTGAACCAATTTGATCAACCGGCGCTGGTATCTCGGTCACCGATGTTTCATGCACCGGCTGCTCAAACACCGGTTGCTCAATAACACCATCTTTATTGTTCTCGACCGTCTCAGCGACCGGCTGCACTGGAGCAGCCACATCGCCCTGATCCGGTGTCACGGCTACAGGCTCAGTCTGCGGCGTTAATTCATTGACTGGCTGGGCAAACACCTGGTCGCGTTCCTGTTGCTGCCGGCGCAATTGATCCAAATCGGGATCTGGCTGCGCGATAATTTGTTGGTCACCCGGCATGGCAACATTATTGTCCTGCCGTTTTTCTGCCGCCCAACGCCGGCGTTCGCCTTGATCTTCATAGCGCCAGGTCTCACCGCGAGTCTCACGCACTGGTTCATAGCCAGCCTGATACACCACACCGTGCCGGTGCTGCGGATTATGCCGCCAGTGCCGGCGCTCTTCGTGTTCGTAGATATCATGACTGCGGTAATAGTGCCGCGGGCGATAATCGTGATGGTGGATCACGACGATTTCATTGCGTGGCCAGTAAAAGGTGGAGAAATAAAAATTCGGTGCAACTTGCACGCCGGCTCCCCAATAAAAAGAAGCGTGGCTGCGATAACCGGTCGGGTATGGCCAGTGCACTGGAGGGTAAGAGCGCCACCACCAGTCGCCATACACCACACGCGTGTCATAGACTGGAACATAAATCACTTCAGGTCGTGCCGGCTCAATGACTATGACTTTTTCTTTGCGCTCAACCCGGATATGTTCCTGATTTTGCAGATTGCCAGCGGTATACGCTTTTTCGCGCAGTTTCTGCACTGTCGCCATCACCTGCTTTTCCTGTACTAAAAAGGCGTCACCAAGTTTTTGCGTCCAGTCCAGTTCGTTGTTCATCTTGGTCAGCAACGGCGGAAACGCGACCAACGCCCGCACGCTTGGGTCCCAGGATTCGTTTTCTGCCGCTTTTAAGGCCTGTTCTGAAGTCATACCAGGCTTGGCTGACAACCAACGGGTGGCTTTGATGATTTCCAGCGGATAAGTCGCCGCGATTAAAACGTGCGATAACACTGTGTCCGGGTATAGCGCCACCGGGGCCAGCATTTGGTCTAATTCAGCCTGAGAAAACTGTTTTTTTGCCGCTGCCTGGGGTTTTGTAGTACTGGCAGCGGGTTGACTCAGTTGCTGTGTCGCCTTGGCTGCAGCCTGTTTATCTGCCGCAACAGCCGGGAACTGAGTCACTAACGCAAGAGTAATGGCAGATAAAAACGGCACGCGGCACGACATTTTTGGCTCCTTGCTGCAGCTGAGGCAGCATATTTATCACGGGTAGCTGTTACAACTTGTCTACGATAACTCAGTTATATGCCGTTGTTTCTGAATCGCTTCTGAATAGAAGTTTAGCCGTTCGACTGTTTTTGCCGCCATAAGTTCGACAGCGAAAATCCGGTGACCAATGCAGTCCCGCACAGCACAGTTAAAGCTCCGGCTAAAGTGTGCCAGCCAACTGTTTCACCTAAAAATAATGCTCCCCAGCAGACCCCAAACACCGGGATTAAAAAAGTCACTGTCAGGGTGGGAGTAGCCCCGATATCACGAACTAAGGCAAAGTACAGCAGATAGGCAATGCCAGTGCACAACACGCCGAGCAACAATAAAGCGATCCCCTGCAGCAGACTCGGTACAGTCGCCGGTGGTTGCAGTAATGCCAGTGGCAACAGCCAGCAAAACGCTGCCCACATGCTGCCATGCGCATTGGCAAAAGGTTCAACCGCAGCGGCACGGCGGGTGTAGTGCGTGGCTAAACCATAACAGCAGGCAGCGCCGGCAGCAGCCGCAATCGCCACAACAGCATTGGGTTGTAACACTACTGCATCAAAACCTACCAGAATTGCGACGCCACTCACGCCAAGCAGCAAACCGCAGACTAATTTCAGACTGAGCGGCTGGCGGAAAAACAACACACCAAGCACTGCCCCCCAAATTGGGGCTGTTGCGTTTAATACTGACAACACAGACGCGGTCAGCCAATTTGCCGCGTAAGCAAACAACAAAAATGGCAAGGCGGAATTGATTAAACCCAGGATCAGATAATGCCGGATGTTGCCACTGAGCCATAATGGTTTGCGCCACAACCAAGCCATGACAGCCAGAAACAATGCCGCCAGCCCAACGCGGCCTGCCATCAAGGGCGCCGGACCAAAGGCAGGCACCGCCAGACGGATAAATAAAAACGATGCGCCCCAAATTGCAGCAAGCAGCAATAGACGCAGAAAATCCCGGACTTGCATCTCAGTGGTCCAATGACATCAGAATTAACCTTGCTGACCAGGATCATCCTGGCCAATCCGGCTGGCGACAGCCCCGCTTTGCTGACGATACTTGGCGTCTTCGCGTTTGTTGTAAGGCCTCGCCGCTTCACCGGTCATCAATTCAAAATTCAGTGCGCCAATCTTCATGTTGGGCCGAAGCGCCAGCGGTAAACGGCCACTGTTGTAGAATTCCAGCACAATATTGCCCGACCAACCCGGATCAATCCGGTGTGCCGTGACATGCACCATCAGCCCCAACCGCGCGAGGCTCGAGCGCCCGTCCAGCCAGCCGACAATATCAGCCGGCAAAGTGACCGATTCCAGCGTAATCGCCAGTGCCAGCTCCCCGGGATGGAGGAAAAAGGCCTCGTCGTCGGTCAATACAATTTCATCACTCATCACAGAATCAAGCGCAGCCTGCACTTCTTCCCGCGGGCCGGACAAATCGATAAAAGGCGCTGCATAAGCACGAAAAGTACGGAATTTATGGCCAAGCCGGATATCGACGCTGACGCCGCTGATCATGTCTGCTGCAGGTTTTGGTTCAATTTTGATCCTGCCTTGTGCCAGATATTGTTCGATGTCGCGATCACAAAGTCTCATGTTAATCATCCGTCATTAAAATTTCGACTGCCTGTTGCGGGCTGAGCCGGGTTTGCCAGTATAAAGTGAAGATCAGCTGCTGTGCTATTTTTCTATAGATTTCAGCTGTTTGATTATCTTTTGCTAATGCTATCGGCGCTCCGTTATCGCCGGCCTCGCGGATTTGCGCCTGTAGCGGTAACTGCCCAAGCACACTAACCTGATAACGCCCCGCTAATTCCAACCCGCCGTGAGTGCCGAAAATGTCATCCTGATGACCACAGGACGGGCACTGGTAAAAACTCATATTTTCTACCAGGCCCAGCAACGGAATATGAACCTGGCGGAACATCTGAATGGCTTTTTTCGCATCCGCCAGTGCTACATCCTGCGGCGTGGTGACAATCACAGCGCCAGCCACCGGCAACTTTTGCGACATGGTCAGCTGGATATCGCCGGTACCCGGTGGCATGTCAACGACAAGGTAATCAAGCTCTGGCCACAAAGTTTCGTTAACCAGCTGCATCAACGCCTGACTCGCCATCGGGCCGCGCCAGACAGTGGCATTTTCCGGGTCAACCAAAAAGCCAATTGATTGCAGCACAATGCCGTGTTTTTGTAGCGGATTCAGATGTTTTTCATCCGGCGAAGTAGCCCGGCTTTGCGCTTCGCCGAGCATCAGCGGAATGGAAGGACCGTAAATGTCCGCATCCAGCAGACCCACTTTCGCGCCTTGTTGCGCCAGTGCGACGGCAAGATTAACTGCGGTGGTTGATTTTCCGACGCCACCTTTGCCGGAAGCCACCAGAATAATTTGCCGCACTTTACCAAAAGCAAAAGGCAGATCTTGCTGCCAATCCACCCGGACTAAATAAGCAAGTCCGAGGTTTTTGCACTGACTGGTTAACCAGTCCTGTAACCATAAGGCCGGGAATGGCAGCGTCACAGACAAAGTATCGCGCTCAAGGCGGATATCTGCGATTTCGCTGAGCGGTAACGGCATGGCATCATGACATGGCATTGCAAGCAATTGCCGCAGCGGCTCAGGCCAGGTTTCAGCGGAAGGAGAATCGGCTTTTTTTTTCCAGAATGAAAACATAACTAATCCTTGCAAAATACACGGACGCCAGGGTGCGGAGCCTTTGTGCGGCCGAGACTTTAAGTCTGCAGTTATTGCGCCGCTGTCGCGCTTTGTAGCTGGCTATTGTATCATGTTGCATATTGTTTTTATTGCATTCATCGATACAGAGCCGGTTCATGACGACACGTAAAATCCTAATCACCAGTGCCTTACCTTATGCCAACGGCCCCATTCATTTAGGCCATCTGCTTGAATACATTCAGACCGACATCTGGTCACGTTTCCAAAAAGCGCGCGGACACCAGTGTTATTACGTCTGCGCAGATGACGCGCACGGCACACCGATCATGCTCAAAGCACAGCAGCTTGGCCTGACGCCGGAGCAAATGATTGCCCAAACCGCAGTAGAGCATCAGGCTGATTTTGCCGAGTTCCTGATTGGCTTTGACAACTACCACAGCACGCATAGCCCGGAAAACCAGGCCTTTGCCAGCGAGATTTATACCAAACTCGACGCCGGTGGCTACATCAAACGTCGTTCCATCAGCCAGCTGTTTGACCCGGAAAAACAAATGTTTTTACCGGACCGTTTTGTCAAAGGTGATTGCCCGAAATGTGGCGCTTTGGATCAAAACGGTGACAGCTGTGACGTTTGTGGCGCGACTTACAGCCCAACCGAACTGAAGAACCCGAAATCTGTGGTATCAGGTGCCACACCGGTGCTGAAAGATTCTGAACACTATTTCTTTGACTTGCCGGCCTTTGAACAAATGCTGCAGGACTGGACCCGTGGTGGCGCACTGCAAAGCGAAATGGCCAATAAACTACAAGAATGGTTTAAAGACGGCCTGCAGCAATGGGACATCAGCCGTGACGCGCCCTACTTTGGCTTTGAAATTCCGGGCGCGCCTGGCAAATTCTTTTATGTCTGGTTGGATGCGCCTATTGGTTATCTCGCGAGTTTCAAAAATTATTGCGACAAAACCGGCATCGATTTTAATCAGTTCTGGCAGTTAGATTCCGATGCTGAGGTCTATCACTTCATCGGCAAAGATATTATCTACTTCCACAGTCTGTTCTGGCCGGCAATGCTGCACGGCGCCGGCTATCGCAAGCCAACCAGCGTATTTGTCCACGGTTTTGTTACAGTCAACGGCGCTAAAATGTCGAAATCGCGCGGCACTTTTATCAAAGCCCGGACTTACCTGGAGCATTTAAACCCGGAGTATCTGCGTTATTATTTCGCGTCAAAACTGACTTCAGGCATTGTTGATCTGGATTTGAACCTGGATGATTTTGCACAGAAAGTGAATGCCGATTTGGTCGGTAAAGTGGTCAATATCGCCAGCCGCTGCGCCAGTTTTATTAGCAAAAAATTCAATGGTACTTTGTCGTCTAATCTGGCCGAGCCAGAGCTTTTTGCTGAATTTATTGCACAGGGCGACAGTATTGCCGCTTCGTTTGAAGAACGCGATTACGCCCGCGCCATTCGGGACATCATGGCGCTGGCTGACAAAGCCAACCAATATATCGACGCCAAAGCCCCCTGGGTTTCAGCCAAAGATGACAGCAAACAGCAGGAAACGCATGAAGTCTGCTCTATGGGTATTAACCTGTTCCGTGTGCTGATGCATTATTTAAAACCAGTGCTGCCGAATATGGCGCGCGAAGTCGAAGCATTCTTAAACAGCGAACTGCGTTGGGACAACTACCAGCAGCCATTACTGAATCATGCGGTCAATCCGTTTAAAGCCCTGATGCAACGGGTCGACCCGGTCAAAGTGCAGGCAATGGTTGATGCTTCAAAAGACAATTTGCAGGTGGCTGCCACTGCGGCAAATCAGGCACCGGCAGTGCAAAACGCACCTGTTGCAGCAGATATCGAAGCTATAGCCCCGACTATTAACATCGATGATTTTGCCAAACTGGATATACGCATCGCGAAAATTGTCAGAGCTGAACATGTTGAAGGCGCGGACAAGTTACTGCGGCTGCAGCTTGATCTGGTCAACGAACAACGTCAGGTGTTCGCCGGCATCAAAGCCGCATACCAGCCAGAACAATTAGTCGGCCGTCTGACGGTGATGGTGGCGAACCTGGCGCCGCGCAAAATGAAATTTGGCATGTCAGAAGGCATGGTGATGGCCGCAGGGCCAGGCGGCAGCGAGATTTTCCTGCTAAGCCCGGATGACGGTGCCACACCGGGTATGCGGGTCAAATAATCCAGCCAAAACCGCAGCCTCGCTGCGGTTTTGTTATTACGGCCTGACCCCAGCGGGTGTAGTGCCGCAAAATCGCAAAAAGGATGAAGCATGGCGGCGACTATCCGCTCGTTTTCTTCGTTATATAGCGCAACCTTGCTGATGGTATTAGCAGCGGGTTTACTGACTACTTATTTAGGCCTGAAGCTGGCGTCGATGGAGGTGGCCAAGGTCTGGATCGGCGCCATGATGTCGGCGTATTACCTCGGGCTGGTGCTTGGTTCCAAAATCGGCCACAAGCTCATCGCCCGTGCCGGCCATATCCGTGCTTTTGTTGCCAGCGCCGGCGTCGTGACCGCATCTGCGCTCGGGCACGCCATGATCGAACAGCTTGAGGTTTGGTTGATACTGCGGCTCATCGTTGGCATGTGCATGATGTGTCAGTACATGGTGCTGGAAAGCTGGCTCAATGAGCAGGCCGACAGTAAAAACCGCGGCACTATTTTCGCAAGCTACATGATAGTGTCCTATCTTGGCCTGGTACTGGGCCAGGGCGCGATGAGTTTAAACCCGGAGCTCACCATCAAACCGCTGTTGCTGGTAGCGATGTGTTTTGCGCTTTGTATTGTGCCGCTGGCACTGACCCGACGAATTCACCCGCAGCCGCTGAAGCCGGCCCCCTTACAAATTAAAGTGTTCTGGCAAAAAGTACCGCAGTCGCTGACGACAATCGCGATGGCTGGGGTTATTGTCGGCTCGTTTTATGGTCTGGCGCCGGCTTTTGCTGCCAGTCAGGGGATGAACACTGAACAAGTCGCCGCTTACATGGCCACGACGGTCATGGCCGGATTACTGGCGCAGTGGCCGATGGGCAAATTATCAGACCGGGTGCGGCGCAGCCGGCTCATCCGCACCAATAGCGTGATTCTGGGGCTCTTAGTGCTGGCGATGGCGGTGTTACCCCTTAGTGGTCTGGTGCAGCTGGGCTTTACTTTTGTGTTTGGCGTTTTTGCATTTACTTTGTATCCGCTGGGTGCTGCGCTGGCGAACCAGAATATCGAGCAACATGAACGGGTTGCGCTCTCTGCCACTATTTTGCTGACCTTTGGTTTAGGTGCCAGCATCGGGCCTTTGCTGGCGTCGGCTTTTATGCAAATTGGTGGCAGTCAGATGTTGTATGCCTTTATGGCCGTGATAGCGGCATTGTTGTTTGTCCGGCTTCATCAGGTGAACTACCAGCAAAAACAACAGGAAAAAATTGCGCCAAAAGACTATATGATGGCTGCTGGTGACTTAGTGGGCTCTCCGCTTGCAGCTGCGCTGGACCCGCGGGTCGACCAGCAGACAGTTGACCAACAGATGAAAGCCGAACGTTACAGTGCGCCGGAGACTGCTGATCCAGCGCAATTTGAACTGGACTTGACTACCGCCGAGACCGCGGCAAATCCCGACAGTCAGGCGAAGCCCGCAGACTAACCTAAGGTTAACACCACTTTGCCCACCAGCTGATTACTGGCCAGTAACTGGTGGGCTGCATCCGCTTGTTGCCAGGGCAGAGTTTTTGCAATCACAGGTTGAATACTGCCGGTTTCTAACGCGCTGCCAAATTGCGTTAAAAACCGGCTGACTAACTCTGTTTTGTAGGCATCGCTGCGGTTACGTAAAGTTGAACATAATAGCTGCCCACGTTTTTTGAACATCAGCGTTAAATCAAAGGCCGGCACTGTCCTGCCGCCTAACATCGCCAAAACGACGATACGGCCATCCAACCCCAATATTTGTAAGTTTTTTGGTAAATAATCTGCTGCAACCGGGTCGACAATCACCTGAAAGCCTTGCGGCACGCCTCCTTTGAGCACAACAGCAAAATCCGCTGTTTTGTAATTGACGGCAACATCAGCACCAAGCTTGAGGCAGGCCGCCGTTTTTTCATCAGATCCAGCCGTGACAGCAACCAGAGCACCGGCGGTTTTTGCCAGTTGGATAGCCGCAGTACCAACGCCACTGGCACCAGCGTGCAATAACACCGCTTGACCTGCTTTGAGTTCACCCAGTACAAACATCGCCTGATAAGCAGTCAGAAACACTTCGGCGCAGCCCGCAGCACTCTCAACTGACATGCCAGCCGGACGGCGCAATAGATGACTGGCAGGCATTTTTACATATTCAGCATAACCGCCGCCCGGCACCAGACCAAAAACTTCAGCCCCGAGCCAGTCCGCACCAACAGCATCACCACAGGCCACCACAGTACCGGCCACTTCAAGCCCCAAAATCGGGCTCTCCCCCGGTGGTGGCGGATAATAGCCCGCCCGCTGTGCCAAATCTGCCCGGTTCACTCCGGCTGCGCTTACTTTGATTAAAACCTCAGTCTCGCTAATCTCAGGCAGCGGTAAAGTGACAAATTGCAGTTGCTGTGTGGATGTCACATCAATCGCCTGCATCGAGGTCGGTAAAGCTGTGAAAGTCGGCATAAGAATATCCTTCCAGGTAGTATTTGCTGCAGCCACCGGCGCAAATTGCAGTTTTACTTTAGCTTTTGCTGCGGCCGGACTAAAATGGCGCCCTTTTCAGGACACAGGCCGCTTTTCGTCAGGCGCCTGACCACAGCAGATTATCAGACTCGGAACTTCTTATGGCCGCCAGCATCATTTTACAAGCCGATCGGGAAAAATCATTAAAACGCCGCCATCCCTGGGTGTTTTCCAAAGCGGTGAAACAAGTCAAAGGCAAAGCCAATTGTGGTGAGACTGTTGAGATCCGAAGCCACGACGGCAGTTTTATCGCCAGCGGCGCCTATTCGCCAGATTCACAAATCCGGGTTCGGGTCTGGTCTTTTGATGAACATGAAGCGATAGACGCTGCATTCTTTTTACGCCGTATCAGCGCGGCCTGGCAAGTACGCCAACAATTATTTGACCTCAACGACACCAACGGTATTCGGGTAGTGGCGGCCGAGTCCGATGGTCTGCCGGGAGTTACAGTTGACCTTTACCACGATATTTTGGTCGTACAGTTATTAAGCGCCGGCGCGGATTATCAGCGCGCCCATATCGTTGCGGCGCTGCGTCATGTATTCCCCTACTGCAGTATTTACGAGCGCTCTGATGTCGATGTGCGTAAAAAAGAAGGCTTGGCCCCGGTTACAGGCTGGTTGCACGCACCGCGTGACAGCGGTGAAGTGGTGATTCTAGAGCACGGCATGAAAATTCTGGTTGATGTGGTGAATGGCCACAAAACCGGTTTTTATCTTGACCAACGCGACAGCCGGGCCGCCGCCGCGCGTTACGCCAAAGATAAAACTGTATTAAATTGCTTTAGTTATACCGGCACTTTTGCGGTCGCCGCATTAGCCGGTGGTGCCAGCCATGTCGTCAATGCAGATATGTCTGAGCTTGCACTTGAAACCGCAAAGCGCAACGCGGAATTGAATCAGTTAGACCTCAGTCAGCTGGATTTTACAAAAGCTGACGTCTTTAAGCTGCTACGCCAATATAAAGAACAAGGTCGTGAGTTCGACATGGTGATCCTCGACCCGCCGAAATTCGCCGAAAGCAAAGCCCAATTGATGGGCGCCTGCCGTGGTTATAAAGACATTAACCGCGTAGCGATGCAAATTGTGAAAAAAGGCGGCTGGCTGCTGACATTTTCCTGTTCGGGCCTGATGGAAGATAGCCTGTTTCAGAAAATCGTTGCCGATGCAGCGCTGGATGCCGGCCGGGACTGTTTGTTTATCGAGAAGCTAAGTCAGGCCAAAGACCACCCGATCGCCAGCTTTTACCCGGAAGGCCATTACCTGAAAGGCTGGGTTTGCCTGATCCGCTGATAGCGTCAAACAAGATAAAGCCCCGTTGTTACGGGGCTTTTTTGTTCGGCATTTGTTTTATGAGGTACGGCTTTTACACATTTCGATGAATGCACAGTCCTGCCCCACAAAAACACTTGGACCTGTTTTATCAGTCAAGTATGCTGCATGGCGAAACACGACACACTAACCTTAATCCCCCCTTATATTTGACCGGAGTTTGTCATGAAAAAATTGATGCTCACATTTGCCCTCGCCGCCGGTTCTGCACAGGCCGCCTGGCAACTGGACGCTCAGCAGTCGTCACTACGTTTTGTCACTGTGAAAAATGATTTGGTGGCTGAAACTCATAGTTTTAAACAATTACAGGGACAATGGGCCGATAATGGCCAGTTTAGTGTCGAGATCCCGGTGCAAAGCCTGGATACTATGATTCCTATCCGCAATGAACGGATGCTGGAACATCTGTTTAACGCCAAACAGTTTCCGGTGATTAAGGCGGCCGGAACATTGGATACCGCCAAGATCACCGCACTTAAAACCGGCGCAACACATCAGGAAAAAGTAGAACTGAGCCTGACCCTGTTAGACCAAACGCAGAAAGTAACCGTTGACTTAAACGTGGTGAAACTCGCTGACAACAGAGTACTGGCTTTCACCAAAGCACCTGTGCTGGTAAAAGCTACCGACTTTAAACTCGATGGCGGCGTGAAAAAACTACAGGAAATCGCCAAGTTAAACCGGATTGAGCTGGTAGTACCGGTCAGCTTTGATGTTCAGTTCAGCCGTTAATAGCGCTCACTAACGGCGGACGTCAAACCAAGCAATGAAAAAAGGGAGCCTGTGCTCCCTTTTCTTTTGAACCCGTTAAAACAACCAGTGCGCCATGCCGGCAATCACCGGTAAAGTGATTAAGGTGCGCAAAATAAACAGAAAAAACAGGTCCCACAAAGTGACCGGAATTTTACTCCCCAGTAATAAAGCTCCAACTTCTGACATATAAATCAGCTGCGTCACCGATAACGCCGCAATGACAAAACGTGTCATTTCGCTCGGCACTTCGCTGACAAGAATGGACGGCACAAACATATCAGCAAAACCAACCATTACAGATTTGGATGCCTGTTCTGCATAAGGGATTTGTAGTAACTCCAGCAGCGGTACAAAAGGCGCGCCAAGCAGGCTAAATACGGAGGTGTATTCAGCGACAATCAACGCCGTGGTTCCGACCGCCATAATGACCGGCAATACGCCAAACAAC
>CBFGPY010000010.1:0-14602 GCA_965650755.1 uncultured Chromatiaceae bacterium
CAATTTGAGCTGACGCTCGGCATGAGTTTTTGGGCCTTTTGTGGCTTTTGCCTGCTGCATCTGCGTACTTTTCAGGTCGTCGACCGGCATGAACTCTGGTCGCGCATCGCGCCGGCGCCGCAGCCGGTATCTGGCGCTGTGGCTGGCCGCACAGGTCTCAGTCAGCAGCTGAAAGTCTGTCAGTGTTGTACCGCCTTAGTGCCGTTGTCGGAATCACGCTGCAGCCGCTGTGGCAGCAAAGTGCGGGCGCGAATTCCGGCCAGCGTACAAAAGACTATCGCGCTGTTAGTCACTGCGACCATTTTATATATTCCGGCGAATTTACTGACCATGATGGAGACGGTGTCGCTTGGCGACAGCATCGAATCGACCATCATCAGCGGTATTTTACTGATGTGGGCAGATGGTGCTTATCCGGTGGCAATAGTGGTGCTGCTGGCGAGTGTGGTGGTGCCGATTGTCAAAATCGTCGTGATGTTCTGGTTATGTTATCTGACGACACTGCCGCTGTCTGAGCGCAGTAAACACGGCACCTGGGTCTATCCGGTGGTGGACTGGATTGGCCGCTGGTCGATGGTGGATGTGCTGGTAGTGGCCATTCTGGCTGCGCTGGTGCGCTTCGACAGTCTGGTCGGTGTTTATCCGGGCGCGGCCACATTTGTGTTCGCGGCGGTCGTGATTGTGACGATGCTGGCGGCGATGAGTTTTGACCCGCGGTTATTATGGGACCCAAGTCCTGCAGAAATGGAGCTACAAAGTGACAAACAGTCCGGTACAGGCCACAGTACGTAAAATCAGCCAATGGTCGCCGATCTGGATAGTGCCGGTCGCTGCTGTGTTGATCGGCAGCTGGATGCTGTACCACACCTTTCAGAATCAGGGACCGACAGTGACGCTGCTCGCTAGCAACGCTGAGGGCATCATTTCCGGCAAAACCCAGATTAAAAGCCGCAGCGTCGACGTCGGTAAAGTGGTGTCGGTTGAGTTGTCGCAGGATTTAAAACAAGTGGTGATCCGGGCGCGGATGAATCCGGGCACTGCCAATCTGCTGAATGATGAATCCCAGCTCTGGGTGGTCAAACCCACTATTGGCCGCGGCGGTGTCAGTGGTCTCAATACGCTGTTATCCGGTGCTTATATCGAATTGCAGCCGGGCAAAAGCGACAGCGGAAAATACTTCTTTGAACTGTTGGAAACGCCACCAATAGCGCCGCCGGATGCACCCGGTGTGCGTATTTTCTTAAGCAGCAGCGATGCCGCAGCGCTCGCGGTGGGCGACCCGATTTTATATCGCGGTTATGACGTCGGCACTGTCGAGCGCAGCGAATTCGATATGCAAAAACGCAATATGCGCTATCAGCTGTTTATCCGCGCGCCTTACGATGCCTTAGTTACCGAAAACGTCCGCTTCTGGAAATCATCCGGCATGGCGCTGGATATGTCGGCGGAAGGGGTGCGGATTGAGATGGCGTCGATGGCGACATTGCTTGGTGGCGGCGTGACTTTTGACGTGCTCGACGGCTGGCCGGCCGGCAACAAAGCCGCCAACAACACCGACTTCCAGCTGTTTGAAAACCGCAAAAGCATTCAGGACGGCCTGTACAACGAATATCTCGAATACCTGCTGTTTTTCGACGAGTCTATCCGCGGCCTGACTGCCGGTGCGCCGGTGGAATACCGTGGCGTGCGTGTTGGTACTGTCGCTTCAGTACCTTATTTCTTTAACATGAAGAACCCGCTGCAAGTGGCCTTTAACAAAGGCATCCCGGTGCTGATCCGGATTGAAACCGGCCGGCTTTATGACAATCTGACGTTGCCGCAACTGCAGGCCGAACTGGATCAGGCAGTCAGTCTGGGCCTGCGGGCTGTGCTGAAAACCGGCAATCTGCTGACCGGCGGTTTGTATATCGATTTAAATCAGCAGGCAGGCGCTGAAAGCAAAGCAGCGGCTGCGCCGGCAACTGGTGCGGATATTCCAGCACCAGCGACCTCTGTGGCAGATCCTGCAGAAGCTCAAACGGCACAGGCGTCGACAACACCAACAGTCGTTGCGACACCACTGCTGCCGGAACCATTACCCGAATTTGCCGGTTATAAAATTTTGCCGACCAGCCGTAGTGGTCTGGGTCATATCGAACAAAAAGTGCTGCAGGCGCTGGATAAAATTAACAATCTGCCGGTGGAACAAGTACTGGCAGACAGCTCTGCAACTTTAAATGCCACCAAAGATCTGATGCAGCAAAGCCAGCAGCTGGTGCAAAGCCTGGATGCCTTGGTCAAAGCCGATGCCACGCAGCAATTGCCGGCTGAAGTAAACAAGAGCCTGGCCGATCTGCGCAAAACGCTGGCTGGTTTAAGCCCGGGGTCGCCGGTGTATGAACGCATCAACAGCAATTTACAGGCGATGGACAAAGTGCTGCGAGACCTGCAGCCAGTAGTCCAGACGCTGAATCAACAAAGTAATGCCCTGATCATCAGCGCTGATCCGGCAGCAGATCCAGAACCCGAGCAAGGAAAACAGCAATGAAAGCAGGATTTTTTCTAAGCGCTATTACGGCACTGACCTTATTGGCCGCCTGCAGCTCGTTGGTGGAGCTGCGCTATTATCAGTTACCGCAAACGGCTGTGGTGACAGCGCCACCTGCTGCCAGCGCGCCGGTGCTGTATGTTGAGCCTGTGATGGTGGCGTCATTTCTCAATACCAATGCACTGATTTTGCAGACTTCCGCTGTTGAATTGCATAAAACGACGCAGCATCAGTGGGCTGAAGCGTTGGACCAACAGCTGCAACGGGCATTGGTGAACGGTTTACAGCAGGCCCTGCCAGCATATCGCGTAACCAGTCAACAGCCAGGTAAGGATGCGGTGCGGCTATTAGTGCAGGTGGAGCAGTTCCATGGTCAGCAGCAGGGGATTGCGCTGGTCAGCGGGCGTTTCCATTTATTACAGGGCGATAAGGTGCAAAGCCAGAGCTTTCAGCTGCAATTGCCGCAACCGGAGGAGGGTTATCCGGCTTTAGTGGACACACTGGGGCAGGGGTGGCAGCAGGCGATCACGCAGTTTGCGGCTGCAGTCAGCGCTCTTACCGCACAGTAAGCGACCAGGCATTATAAGTCACAGCCAAGTACGTAAGAACCCGGTAACCACAGGGATCAGGGCGTGTAGCGCACGCCCAGTACCAGTTCCTGACTAGCTCCGGTCACAGCGGGAACGTTGCCGGGGATCTGTTGATCAAAAGCATAAGCCAGCCAGGCAAACGCCATCGCCTCGACCCAATCCGGGTGCACGCCTAGAGCTTCAGTGGTTTTGATCTGACACTGCGGCAACAGCTCCGCTAAATCCTGTAAAAGCACGGCGTTATGCGCGCCGCCGCCACAGACATAAATCTCGGACACGACAAAACGGCTGACAGCTAAAGCAATAGTGCCGGCCGTAAAACGGCTTAAGGTGCGCTGCACGTCGGCAGCAACCGGTTGCTTGCCCGTCGCGGCTTGCAGCTGCTGTAGCTGTTGTTGCAGCCAATTGAGCTGAAAATATTCACGGCCGGTACTTTTCGGGCCGGTCTGACGGAAATACGGGTCGCTCAGTAACAAAGCCAGCAATGCGGCGTCAAGCTTTCCGCTTGCGGCATAAACACCATTGGCATCAAAGGCTTTACCTTGTTGCAGCTCAATCCAGTTATCCAGCAAACAATTGCCGGGACCAGTATCAAAGCCTTGTACCTGCTGATGCGGTAATAACAGCGTGATATTGGCGATGCCGCCAATATTCAGAATACAGCGGCCTTGGTCTTTGGCTGCGAAAATCGCCTGATGAAAAGCCGGCACCAAAGGCGCACCTTGGCCGCCATAGGCGATGTCTTTGCGGCGAAAATCGGCGATCACCGGGATTTGCGTCAGCATGGCGAGCCGGTGCTGGTCGCCAATCTGGTAACTAAAAGGCTGGCGGCCATTCGGTCTGTGCCGGATCGTCTGGCCGTGGCAGCCGATCGCTTGGATCCTTGCCGGATCCACCTGCGCTTGTTGCAACAGTTGCTGCACTGCAGCGGCGTAACAGTCGGCTAAATCAGCTTCGGCCAGACCCAGTCGTTCAATTTCATTGGCGCCAGGCTGGGCTAAAAGTGCTAATTCTACTTTTAATTCAGCGGGGTAGGGCAGGCATAAGCTGTGAACAAGCTTGGGATAAGCTGCGGAGAAATCTACCAGCACTACATCAACACCATCCAGGCTGGTGCCTGACATGATGCCGATGTAAAGAGCTTCAGCAGAGTTGTTGGTAGTCACAACCAATTATTGGTTGGCAGCCAATACCACGCGCTCATGAGCTTTGAGCTGGGCGATTTGCTGTTTGGCGTTTTTGGTAAACTCAACACGGGCCACGCCTTGCAGTGGTTCTGCTTGTGGCAGCTTCACTGTACGTGGATTACGGTGCACACCACCAACGACAAATTCATAGTGTAAGTGCGCGCCAGTGACACGACCGGTTGCTCCTAAGCGACCAACAATGTCACCTTGTTTCACTTTGTCACCACGTTTCACGTCGCGTTTCGACAAATGCAGATATTTGGTCACAATACCGTTTGAATGCTGGATCACCACGTAGTTACCGTTGGCGCCTTTCATTGCAGATTCAATCACTTTGCCATCGCCAGCCGCCATAATCGGTGTACCCATTGGGGCTACATAGTCGACGCCATTGTGTGCTTTGATTTTACCGAGGACTGGATGTAAACGACGTGGATTAAAGTTGGAACTGACATAGCGGAAGTTAACCGGTGCGCGCAGGAAGGCCTGTCGCATCGAGCCGCCATCCGGCTTGTAGAAGTTACCATCTGTGTGACGCACTGCCTGATACAGCTGGCCCTGGTTCTGGAACTGCGCTGCAACGATAGCACCATTACCGATAAACTGGCCTTCGGCATACTGACGTTCAAACATCACGCTGAAAGAGTCGCCGGAGCGAATGTCCAACGCGAAGTCGATGTCATAACCGAACACGTTGGCGAGGTCGATAATTTGCGCTTCAGATAAACCGGCATTCATCGCTGAAGCCCAGAAGCTGCCGCTGATGATGCCGGCAACGACTTCAGTACGGGTTTCGATTTCTTTTTGTAGTTGTTTGGCAACAAATTGGTCTTTGTCATTGCGGGTGATCCGCAACGTTTTTAAATTGCTCAGGTTGTAACGTAATTCCTGCAGTTT
The DNA here is from genome assembly GCA_965650755.1 of uncultured Chromatiaceae bacterium. GTDB lineage: Bacteria > Pseudomonadota > Gammaproteobacteria > Enterobacterales > Alteromonadaceae > Pararheinheimera. The sequence continues at coordinate 5,202 of CBFGPY010000010.1, forward strand.
GCCATCAGTGCTCAGACCAAACTCTAGCTGAGCCCCCGGAAACAAACGCGTCAGGTTTTTCGCGTCTTTGCCGGCGTCTAACACTGCCTGCATAGTTTGGGCGTCAATTTTGGCGCGTTTAAACACTGAACCTAAAATGTCGCCTTTTTTCACTTCAACTGAGATCCACTCTAAAGAGTTGTCTTCGGTTGGGATGGTGCTTTCGGCAGTTTGCGGCAGGGAATCGGTAACAATAGGGACAGCAAGGCTATAACGCTTGCCGACTTCTAAACTGGATTTTTCACTGTCTTTGGACGCTTCAGCTTTTTCTGAAGGCAGAAGCAGCGTCACAGACAAAATAGTGGCCAATGTGGCTATCAGAACACGGTGCGGAGTAGGCAAAGATGAAATCATTGAAGGCGCATCTCTTATTATTATGGTTCTTTCCACGTAAAAAATGAGCATATAACGATTTTTTGCAAGATCCAAGACTTTTGTGCGTTTAATCGGGAGTAATGTTGCAGTAGAATGCGGACTTAGATTTTTAGCTGAAAAAATATCCGGAGAACTGGCGCATGACGCAGTGGCAACAGGCCCTGGCCGAGATCAAGCGGGGCTTAGAAGAGATCCTGCTGGAAGACGAATTAATCGAAAAACTGAAGGAAGGCAAACCGCTGAAAGTAAAAGCCGGTTTTGATCCAACAGCTCCAGATTTGCACTTAGGCCACACGGTCTTGATCAATAAATTACGCACTTTCCAGCAACTCGGACACGAAGTCATTTTCCTGATCGGTGACTTCACCGGCATGATTGGCGACCCGACCGGCAAGAACGTCACCCGCAAACCATTAACGCGTGAAGACGTGCTGGCCAATGCCAAGACTTATCAGGATCAGGTGTTTAAGATCCTGGATCCGGCCAGGACGCGCATTGCTTTTAACTCCGAATGGATGGAAAAACTCGGCGCTGCCGGCATGATCAAACTGGCTGCCCGCCAGACCGTCGCCCGCATGCTGGAACGGGATGACTTCAAAAAGCGTTACGCCAACAATCAGTCGATTGCTATCCATGAATTTTTATACCCGCTGGTGCAAGGTTGGGACTCTGTCGCCTTAGAAGCCGACATCGAAATGGGCGGCACTGATCAGCGCTTTAACTTGCTGATGGGCCGTGAGCTGCAAAAAGACGAAGGTCAGCGTCCGCAAACCGTATTAATGGTGCCGTTGCTGGAAGGCCTGGATGGCGTGCAGAAGATGTCGAAATCACTCGGCAACTACATCGGCATTACCGACAGTCCAACCGAGATGTTCGGCAAAGTGATGTCGATCTCAGACGACCTGATGTGGCGTTATTACGACCTGCTGAGTTTCCGCGCTATTGAAGACATCGCCGCGCTGAAACAACAAGCTGCAGAAGGCCGTAATCCTCGCGACATTAAAATCGAACTGGCGAAAGAAATCATTGCCCGTTTCCACTCTGATGCCGACGCCGAAGCCGCGCACCAGGACTTTATCCAGCGTTTTTCGAAAAACGCCTTACCGGATGAGATCCCGGAACTGACACTGGCGCTTGAAGGCGACAATCTGCCAATCGCCCAGCTGTTAAAAGAAGCCGGACTGGTGGAAAGCACCTCAGAAGCGCTGCGGATGATCAAACAAGGCGCGGTCAAGCTAAACGGCGACGTCAAAGTAGAAGACAGTAAACTGTTGTTTGAAAAAGGCTCCAGCACTATTTTTCAGGTTGGTAAACGTAAGTTCGCCAAAGTGACTTTGGTGTGATCTATCGAGGATCCTGAGATCCAGCTGAGTAAACAAAACCGCCTCCGGGCGGTTTTTTGTTTTTTAAAGCGCCGAAAAATCCGACAAATTGCTTGCACTGTGATCCAATGCGATCTATTGTGATATTAAATTGATATCACATTGAGGTGAGTTATGCTGAAAGAAACTCGGGCGCAGGCCAAATCCGGCTTTTCGACATTGTTTGTGTTACTTGTACTGCAGATCGCGTCTGTGGCAATAGTGCTGACCATGCCGCCGCTGTTAAAAGTACTGGCACTGCTGGGTGGGATTGTGGTGTTTATCTGTTGGTTTGGCTTTTATATGGTGCAGCCAAATCAGTCGGCGGTGCTGCAGTTGTTTGGTCGTTATGTCGGCACTGACTTTGAGAATGGCCTGCGCTGGGCCAATCCGTTTTACAGCAAACAAAAAGTCAGTTTGCGGGTGCGCAACTTCGAAAGCAGCAAATTAAAAGTCAACGACCATGCCGGCAACCCGGTGGATATCGCTGCGGTCGTCGTGTGGAAAGTGGTCGACAGCGCCGAAGCAGTGTTTGAAGTGGAAGACTACGAGAACTTTGTCAGCATCCAAAGCGAAGCGGCCATCCGTTATCTGGCGTCAAGTTATCCGTATGAAGCGGAAAAAGACCACGATATCAGCCTGCGCAGCAGCGGTTCTGATATCACTGATTTGCTGCGTACCGAAATCCAGAACCGCCTGCATAAAGCCGGAGTGGAAGTGATCGAAGCACGGATCAGCCATCTGGCCTATGCGCAGGAGATCGCCAGTGCCATGTTACAACGTCAGCAGGCAAGAGCTGTGGTGATGGCGCGTCAGCAGATTGTTGAAGGCGCGGTCGGCATGGTCGAAATGGCGCTGCAGCGTTTGTCAGAAAAAGACGTGGTGCAGCTTGATGAAGAACGCAAAGCGGCGATGGTCAGCAATCTGCTGGTGGTGCTCTGTGGCGACCATAATGTGTCGCCGGTGATTAATACCGGAACTATTTATTCTTAATTAAGGTGAGCCGTGGCTAAAAAAGCATTTGCCCTGCGCATTGACGAGCAGATGTTGCTGGCGTTGCAACACTGGGCGGACGATGAGTTTCGCAGCGTCAACGGTCAGATTGAGTTTTTGCTGCGTGATGCGCTGGTGAAGGCGGGGCGCGTGAAGCGGGTCGCGCCTCAGCCAGCGGATTTATCAGCAGATGAGTCGGCAGATCCTGTGCCTGATGGTGGATCTGCTGACAGCCACTGACGCCATTGCCACAGGCCAGAAGCAGCATTCAGCCAATACAGCAGATAAAACGCCGCGGTCAGTTCCAGGCCGCGGTGATAATACAGCGGGATCGCAATGCTGTTGACCAGTAACCAGCACCACCAATTCTGTAAATAACGCCGGATCAACAACAGTTGAGCCAACACGCTCAGCGTCAGCACCAGGCTATCCCAAAACGGCGCATAAGCGTCGGTCCAGGCATGTAATAAAGCGCCATAACCCGCAGCGACCAGCAATGCCGCTGCCAGATAAGGTAACAGATACTTCAGGGGAAGTTGGCGAATTGGCAAGGCCTGTTTGGCCTGCCAACTAAACAGGCCCCAGACAGCAGCTGCGATGAAAAACAATTGCAGCACAACATCAGCATAAAGCTGATGCTGATAACACAATACACCAAACAAAGCACAGCCGGCGATGGTCGCCCACCAGGTCAGGCTCGAGTTGCGGGCAGCCAGCCAGATGGAGCCTGCGACCAGCAGGTTAGCAGCAAGCTCCAGTGCCGACGGCATCAGACTTCCAGATTATCAATCAGGCGGGTGGTGCCCAGATAAGCCGCCAGTAAAATCACTAAAGGTTTGCTGTTGCTGTCGGCCAGTTCCAGCGTCTGACGATCACAGATATGAATGTAATCTGGCCGGAAACCGGCCTGGCTCAGCGTGTCGCCAGCTTGTTGCTCCAGTGCGCGGAAATCAGCGAAACCTTGGCTGATTTGCTGGCGTAGCCATTGCAATTGCTGATAAATCAGCGGCGCTTTGGCACGGGCTTCAGCGGATAAATAGCCGTTGCGTGAACTCAGTGCCAGACCATCGGCGGCCCGTTCGGTGTCAATGCCGATGATCTCAATCGGGAACGACAAGTCGGCAGTGAGCTGTCGGATCACCGCCAGTTGCTGATAGTCTTTTTTGCCAAACAGCGCTAAGTCGGGTTGTACCAGATTAAACAGTTTACTGACGATGGTGGCGACACCACGAAAATGGCCTGGACGGCTGGCACCACAATGCTGGTCACCTACTTTTGGTACTTCAACCGCAGTTTGTACATCGAGGCCACGTGGATACATCAGCTCCGGCGTTGGTGTAAATACTGCATCGGCCTGATGTTCGGTGAGGCCAGCGCAGTCGTCCGTCAAAGTGCGCGGATAACTGGCTAAATCTTCATTGGCACCAAATTGCATTGGATTGACAAAAATCGACACAATGACGCGGTCGGCGCGCTGGCGCGCTTCGTCGACCAGCTTAAAATGACCGGAATGGAGATTACCCATGGTCGGCACAAAAGCTACCGTCTGGCCGGCCTGACGCCAGGCCCGGACCGTCGCACGTAATACTTTAATATCAGAGATCACCAGCATCAGAAGGCTCCAGGATCAGAAACTATGCTCAGGGCCGGGAAAGGCCGCACTTTTTACATCGGCGACAAATTTGCTGATGGCTTTTTTGATATCACCGGTTTCCTGCAGAAAATTTTTGGAAAACTTCGGAATATAACCGCTGCTGATACCCAGCAAATCGTGCATGACCAGCACCTGACCGTCGGTGACCACACCGGCGCCGATGCCAATCACCGGAATTCGCAGCGCTTTGCTGATGCGTTCGGCTAATAAGGTCGGAATGCATTCGACCACCAACAGCTGACAACCCGCCTGTTCCAGCGCAATCGCTTGTTGCAGGATATGTTCTGCGGCGGCATCGTCGCGGCCCTGCACTTTAAAACCGCCGAAGACATGGACAGATTGCGGCGTCAGGCCGATATGGCCACAAACCGGCACACCGCGCTCGGTCAGGGCTTTGATCGTTGGTAACAGAAATTCACCGCCTTCCATTTTCACCATATTGGCGCCTGCCTGCATCATTGGTGTAACGTTGGCAAAAGCCTGCTCCATGGTCGCGTAGCTCATAAATGGCATGTCGGCGATAATAAAGGCCTGTGGCGCGCCGGCACGAACGCAGCGGGTGTGATAGGCGATTTGTTCAACGGTGACAGGCAGCGTGTCGGGCTGGCCTTGTAACACCATCCCGAGCGAGTCGCCGACTAATAAAGTCTCGACACCACTGTCGGCGAACAATTTGGCAAAGCTGGCGTCGTACGCCGTCAGCATGGTGATTTTTTCACCTTGCTGTTTCATTTTCAGCAAAGTTGCAGTGGTAATTTTTGCCATGATGCTCTCATCCGACCATTAAAAAATCCGCGCGCAAGATGGCATATTAAGCCCAGAGCTGCAAGCATCAGATGGCGCAAAAGCGCCGGATCTCAGACTTGCGGCTCAGCCAGAATTGTCAGACCGTTACGCGGTACATTGACAGCGATGGCTGTCAGGCTGCCGAGGCCTGGGACCTGCAGGTCCGGTGCCAGTTCCAGCAAAGGGTAGACCACAAATTCACGTTGATGCAGACCGTAATGCGGCACTGTTAACCGCGGTGTAGCCAGCACGGTTTCTCCGTAGAGCAGGATATCTAAATCCAAAGTGCGCGGGCCCCAACGTTCATCTTTACGTTGCCGGCCCTGCTCCAGCTCAATGCGCTGCAATGCATCCAGCAGATCTTCCGGTGCCAGCTGAGTATCCAGCGCCGCAACCGCATTAACATAATCCGGCTGGTCCTGCGGCCCCATCGGTTTGGAGCCGTAGTAGCTACTGACGGCGGCAAGCTGGCTATGCGGTAACTGCATCAAAGCATTCACCGCTTGCTGCAGCTGTTGCAGTGGCGCATCGAGGTTGGCGCCAAGGCCAAGATACACCCGGATCATGCCTGGTCAGCCGCCGGTTTGCGCCGCACTGGCTTGCGTTTACGCCGCGGTTTGCGTGGCTCCAGGCCTTCTTTACCTAAATCCAGCACCAGCTCTTCGCGCTCAGCGTCATCGGCGTTGACAAACTGCTGCCACCACAACGCCAGTTCGGCCAGCTGACCACCTTCGGCTTTGGCGCGCAGTTGCATAAAATCAAAGGCACCGCGGAATTTTGGCAATTCCATCAGTTTAAAGGCGCGCCGGCCAGCCCGTTTGCTCAGTCGGCCCTGCAGCGACCAAAGGTCGCGTACGACCAGCGTAAAACGTTTTGGAATACCGATAGTACGCACCAGGTCGTCCAGCACTTCGGTCATGGCGATATTCAGTGCGTCGATGTCATTCAGGCCACTTTCAATCAGCAGCGTCTGCATCCTGAGTTCCACCGGATACCATAATAAAGCAGCGTAGATAAAGGCCGGCGTGACAGGTTTATCCTGCGCCACACGCTCGTCAGTGTCCTGCAGCGCATTAGTGATGAGATGAAACACTTTGCCTTCGCTGTCCTGTTTCAGCACTTTGTGTACTTGCGGCAGCAGCTGTTTCAGAATACCGAGGTCACGCATCATCACGAAGTTGTCGAAAGCTTTACCAGCCATCAGCAATTTCAGCGATTCATCGAATAAACGCGCCGCCGGAATGTTTTTCAGTAATACCGCAAGCTCAGGGATTAACGCTGCAGTAGCTGGCGCCAGCTCCATGTTTAGTTTGGTGGCAAAGCGGATAGCGCGCAGGATCCGCACCGGATCTTCGCGGTAGCGGGTTTCCGGGTCGCCGATTAATTCAATTTTGCGCTGCTGGATAGCTTCTACGCCGTTGGCAAAATCGTAGATGGCAAAATCGCGCACTGAGTAATACAGCGCGTTGATGCTGAAATCCCGCCGCTCGGCGTCTTCTTCGATAGTGCCGTAGACGTTGTCCCGCAGGATCTGGCCGTGGTCAGAACGCACGCCGGCCGGGATGTTTTCTTCTTCTTCGCCACCACTGTGGTGACCACGGAAAGTCGCGACTTCAATCACTTCGCGGCCAAACACCACATGGGCCAGGCGGAAGCGGCGGCCAATCAGCCGGCAGTTTTTAAACACCGCCCGCACTTCATCTGGCGTGGCATTGGTGACGACATCAAAATCTTTTGGAATAAGGCCGAGTAATAAATCACGGATACAACCGCCAACCAGATAGGCTTCAAAACCGGCGTCGTTTAAGCGGTACAGCACTTTCAGCGCATTAGGGCTGATATCTTTGCGTGAGATATTGTGCTGGTCGCGTGGAATGACGCGCAGCGCCGGTAAAATCGCCGACTGATGGTCCGGATTCAGTTTCGGGCCCTGATTGCTGGTATCGCGACGAGGGCGGGGAGTGTCGCGGTTTGAATCATGGCGCGGGCGATCGCCCTGATACGACGAGTCTTTGTTGCGCTCAAAACGTTCACGTGGTTGCCGGCCCGGCCGGCTATTGTCGTTGCGCTGATATTCGACGTTGGTGCGGCGTGGACGACGTTCCGGGGCCGCAGCAGGTTGCTGGATGTCGGTTTGTTCCACCACAGCTTCGGTGATGGCTTTGGCTTTTTTGCCGGTGAGCTTACGGCAAAAATCTAACACTCTGGAAATAATGGCCTTTCTCCTTGAAAGAACAGTGTTGCGTGGTGAGTTTTGGCGGCGCATTCCTGCGGCACTTGTTGGCAGCGCATTCCGGTAACAGACAGACTTCAATGCGGCCGGAGGCCAATCACCTGACAGGCGAAAAAAATTGCCGGTATGATAACGCAGGCTGGTGAAAAAATGAATGAAAATACCAGTGCCGCCGGTAATCGGCCGGCAACTTAACAAGGCTCAGTTAAAACTGTTGATCTGAATTTCCGGCTGGCTCGGCACCGCGGCGGCTTGCCAGTGTGCCAGTGCAAATTGCAACAATTCAGCTACCGGTAAAATCTCAGCATCAGCAGGCAGCTGCTGACCTAAAAAGCGCAAGGCAGCAGCCATCGACTGGGCCGGCGCAAAGCGGCGAATGTCGGTAGCATGATTTTGTTTACTGAGTTTGTGGCCCGGCGCAGTCACCGCCAGCGGTAGATGGCCATAGCCCGGCACCGGTGCACCAAAAGTGCGGCACAGCGCCTGCTGGCGCGGCGTCATCTGTAACAGGTCGGCACCACGGATCACTTCGCTGATCTGTTGTTCGACGTCATCAATCACCACTACCCACTGATAGGCGAACAGACCATCGCGGCGTTTGATGATGTAATCTTCAAAGGCAAGGGTGGCAGGGATCTGCTGCAAACCACGCAACAGATCGGTAAATTCAGTTTTAACGCCTGCGCTTTTCAGGCGCCAGGCGAGCGGGCCGTCATGGCCTGCCAGCGACAAGCTACGGCAGTGGCCATCATAAATGCCGCCTAAAGTGGCAATACGGGCACGGTTACACTGGCAGCCATACAGCTGCTGCCGGAATTGTTCGAAATAATGTTGGTATAAATCAAGCCGCTGGCTTTGCCAGACGACGTTGTCGTCCCAGCAGAGGCCAAATTGCTCCAGCGTGCGCAAAATTTCTGTATCGGCGCCTGGTACAGTGCGGGGAGCGTCGATATCTTCAATGCGGACCAGCCACTGGCCGCCTTGTGATTTGGCGTGCAGATAACTGCCAAGGGCGGCCACTAATGAGCCGAAATGCAAAGGGCCGGATGGCGATGGCGCAAACCGGCCCCTGACACAGGAGAATTCGACGGTCATCATTAACCGCCGAGTTGTTTTTCCTTGATCTCTGCCAGCGTTTTACAATCGATACACTGGTCCGCCGTTGGCCGGGCTTCCAGGCGTTTGATACCGATTTCGATGCCGCAGGTATCGCAGTAACCGAAGTCTTCGTCTTCAATTTTCTGCAGGGTTTTTTCAATCTTTTTCAGCAGTTTACGCTCGCGGTCACGGGCACGCAGCTCCAGGCTGAATTCTTCTTCCTGTGCTGCACGGTCCACCGGATCCGGGAAGTTTGCCGCTTCATCGGCCATGTGGTTTTTCGTGCGGTCTACTTCTTCACGCAGCTGCTGACGCCAGGCGTCGAGAATTTTGCGGAAATGTTCCAGCTGCTTCGGGTTCATGTACTCTTCGCCCGGCGCTTCCTGATAAGGCAGCACGCCAGCCATGGCCAACAGGCCGAGAGATTTGGTAGTTTTGCCTTCTGGCATGGTAGTCTCCTGTATAACAGTGCCAAGCAAAAAGATGGCGGCTATTGATAGCAGAATATCGGCACCATCGCAATCACATTAAAAAAAGCCGCGGAAGTATACAGACTGACCACAGAACCGTCATCCGGTTCTGCTGTTTTTATGTGCAGACCGTGGCAATTTTCCACTTTTTCCGTCGCAACAACGGAAAAGGGCCGGCACAATAGCAGAAAACCGGACAAATAACAGGAGATTGGAGACAAGATGGAAATTTGGTGGGCATTTTTATTGTTAGGGGCCTTGGTTGGTTTTGTTGCCGGTCTGCTCGGTGTTGGTGGCGGCGCTATTATGGTGCCGGTGCTGACGACCTTATTTGTCTCGCTGAATTTCCTGCCGGAACAGGTCGTGCACATGGCGCTCGGGACTTCGATGGC
>CBFGPY010000011.1:0-14416 GCA_965650755.1 uncultured Chromatiaceae bacterium
GCATCTGCCACCTGTACATTGGCATCATATGAACGTGATGCGGAAATCATATTAGCCATCTCTTCCATAACGTTGACATTCGGCTTGTAGATAAAACCGTTTTCGTCTGCCAAAGGGTGGGATGGGTTATATTCCTTATTCAGCGGCGCATCGCTTTCGACCACCCCCAGCACTTTGACGCCTGCGCCTTGTTCAGACATGGCGTTATCAAACTCAGCAGCAAACACCGGATGACGGCCACGATAGGTAGTTTCCAGATTACTGCTGACACTTTCTGCGTTGGCAATATTACTGGCTGTGGTATTGAGCCGAAGTGCCTGAGCAGTCAGGCCCGTGCCGGCGATATCAAAGACTCGGTAAAGGCTCATCAGGACTGTCCTCCTAAAGCTTTTTTCAACCCACTGATTTTGCTGTTTAAAAACTGCAATGAAGTCTGATACTCCATGGCATTTTGGCTGAACGCATTGCGTTCACGGTGGATGTCGACACTATTGCCGTCCCCCGTGTCCGTTTGTTCAACGTTACGAAACAACACTTCGTGTCTTGTTGATGGAGAGATATCAAAATGCTTGGAATCCGTTTGCTGTAAAGCCCCCGTCTGGCGGGCCTGTGCATTGGCCAAAGCAGTATGGAAATCTAGGTCGCGGGCTTTGTAACCCGGCGTGTCGGCATTCGCTATGTTATTAGCCAATAACTCTGTGCGGCGCTCGCGCAGCAAAGTCCCTTGCTCATGCAACCCGAACGCGTTGTTAAAACTTATGGCCATGATATGACTCTCCACCAAACCTTAATAAGTTTGTTAGCAAGAGTCGGGCCAAAAAGGTGTCAGAATTACAGCAGGCAGGGAGTTCGATGGCGAAACTGGGCTGAGCGTCAGTTCTTACGCCGGTAAATAATACCTGGGTTACAGCGGATCATCTCGAAGTCGTTGTTAGTACTGGATAGTGATTCCGAAGCACCAAGAACTAAAAAGCCTTTTGGATTCAAAGCTTGAGCAAACTGGCGAATAATTTTAGCTTTAACTTCAGGGGAAAAATAAATCAACACATTGCGGCAGAAGATGATATCGAACTTGCCAAGTAGTGTGTAACTATCCAGCAAATTCAGGTGACGAAAGCTAACGTTACGCCTGGCAATATCTTTCACCCACATCATGCCATTGCCGCTATCTTCAAAAAATTTACTTCGGCGCTCCGGCGACAAACCACGCGACAAAGCCAGACCATCGTATTCAGCCCGTTGGCAATGCTCCAGCATAGTATTGGATATATCAGTTCCCAAAATACTGATGCCTAATCCAAACGCTGCCGGTCGCATTTGCTGGTATTCCAGACCTGTCATGGCAATAGAATAAGGCTCCTGGCCACTGGAGCTGGCTGCAGACCAGATTTTTACATTGCGTTGATCTTTCTCCAGTTCTGGGAATATCTGTTTTTTCAGCAGCTCGTATGGGTATGTGTCGCGAAACCACAAAGTTTCGTTGGTGGTCATCGCATCAATGACGGCAGATCTTAGCTGACGCTCAAACGGACTGAGCGTCTTATTCACCAGTTCCGATAAGCTGCCAAGATTAAACCTCTGCATCAGAGGCGCCAGGCGACTCTTAACCAGATACTGTTTGTTTTCGCCAAGTACAATACCGCATTGCTGTTCCAGAAAATCACGGAATGTTTTGTACTCGCTGTCATGCAGCTCTTTATTCACTCGTAGGATTCCGTCAGTTACTCAGTGTGCAGCCATTTGCGGACCGATTCAGCCAATTCGTCTGGATTAAACTTAGCGATGAAGTCGTCAGCCCCAACTTTTTGCACCATTTGCTGGTTAAACACGCCGCTTAGAGACGTATGCAAAATAACATGAAGAGGTTTTAACTTCGGGTCCAGCCGAACTTCTGCAGTCAAGGTATAACCGTCCATGTCTGGCATTTCGATATCAGAAATCAATAAACCGATCTTTTCAGTTACCGATTGCTCACACTGAGCGGCAACTTCCTGCAGGTAAGTCAGCGCTTCTCTGCCGTTCTTCACCAAATGCATAGCAATGCCCAAACCTTCCAGCGCCCGTTTGACTTGATTTCTCGCCACGGCCGAATCATCAGCAATCAAAATGATCCTGTCGCCAAGATCCCGCTGGATAGTTGCAGTTTCAAACGAGGTACTGACCGCTGTAGGAGATGGCGAAATCTCCTCGAGAATTTTCTCAACATCAATAATCTCAACCAGCTCTTTGTCAATTTCAGTCACTGCAGTCAGATAGCTCTGACGTCCGCCTGTACCTTTTGGCGGTGGCATTATCGATTCCCAGTTGATATTGATGATACGTTCAACCGAGTTGACTAAAAAACCCTGCACCGAACGATTATATTCAGCAATGATGATAAAACTGTCTTTAACGTTATCGATTGGCCGACCACCAGTAGCGAGGCTCAAATCAATGACTGAGATAGTCTGTCCCCTGATGTGCGCGATACCACGCACAAATTTATTTCGTTTTGGAATGGCAGTCAGTGGCGGGCATTGCAGCACTTCACGGACCTTAAATACGTTAATGCCAAATCTTTGACGGCCGGCAAGACGGAATAATAATAACTCTAAACGGTTTTGCCCGACCAATTGCGTGCGCTGATTGACAGAATCAAGAATACTCGCCATTTAACACTCCAAGCAAAACAGTTCGGTTCGATTCTTGCAGACACATATTTCAGTCAGAATATCTGCAGCAAATTACTGAAAATACAAAGAGCTGTATGTTATTCCCCTTTGCCGATAAAGCATAGCCGAAACCATATGAAAATGTACGACAATTTTAATTTTAAAGGACTGAGATATCTGGCACTTCTGTTGCCGTCGCTTTCCTTTCACGCCAGTGCAAATATCTATAGTGCGGCTGATTTAACTAATGCTGCACAACAATGGCTGCAACAGCAAATAACAACTGGCCAGACGCAGATTTTGGTTCATCCGCTTGATGAGAGAACTAAAGCCCGCGAATGTGGCATGGATTTACAATTTAGCTTGGTGAATCCAAAAATCCAAAGTCAGAACAGCATCAAGGTGCTTTGTGGCGACTCCAGTGGCTGGCAACTTTATTTGAGTGCCAAAGCCAGTCAGTTGGTCGACGTCGTCGTGGTCACGCGTCAGCTTGCCCCTGGTTCGGTATTAAACGAAGAAATGGTGCAAGTTGAAAGCCGCGATCAAATGTTTAGCCGGGGTGCCACAATATCCAGTCCGGAATTAGTGGAAGGTGCCCGAACAAAACGGGCATTAATTCCCGGGCAAATCCTGACGCTACGGGATCTTTGTCTTGTTTGTAAAGGCGATATGGTTACAATTGAGGGGATCTCTGGTACTCTGATAGTTGCGACCAGCGGTAAAGCTTTGGCTGACGGCAGTTTAGGCGATAACATTGAAGTACAAAACCTGAATTCAGGACGTAAGGTTCAGGCGAATGTCACAGCGGTAAAAAAAGTCGCGATAAATCTGTAAATTTTTCTAAAGTTCCAGCGAGAGCTGCCGTTAAAATGGTCAAGGAAGAGGCCAACAGGTCTGTGGGGTGTCAAAATGGCAATAAATGTAAATCAAACAGTTCCAGCAACCACTGCGGTTAAAACCGACAAGGTTGACCAAAATATTCAAAAACAACAGCAGGTTGCACAGCAACAAGCTGCAATTACCCAGCCGGCAATGCGGCAGGACTCTGTGTCACTGACCAGTCAGGCACAGCAGTTCACAAAGGCGCAGGAAAAAGCTTCCAGCAGCTCAGGCATTGATCAAAGAAAAGTCGATGAAATCAAACAGGCTATTTCCGAAGGCAAATACAAAGTGAATGTGGAGCAACTGGCCCGGCGTATTGTGCAGTTTGAAGGCGAGTTATTCGGTAAAAAATGACCAGCCTGCCCCCAGTCCTCTTCCTGCTGACACAACAACAAGAGCACCTCGGAGTGCTTTTGTTGCTTTTAAAACAAGAACTGAATGCCATCAGTCAGCGTAATATTACCGATCTCGAAACTAACTCTTCAGACAAACTCAAGCAGCTGGAAAAAATTCAGCAGCTGGATCAGCAAATCGCCAGTCATCCGCAATTGCCACATTACAAATCCGAGCCAGACTTCCGCAAGCTAGTTGCAAAAATCGATGATGTTCTGCAGCAGTGCAAACAGCAAAATGAAATCAACAGAGTCACGCTGGAGCAAAGCCAGTTAATTATTGAACGATTTAAACATGAACTGTTGCAACAACGGGGTAAATCCGGGTTGACCTATAATGCCAAAGGTAAGCCAGCACTGGATTCTGTTGGCAAAGGGATCAAGGCCTGATCCCTGACGTTTTGACAGCAATCTAAAAGCTGCACCTTTTCCGCTTCTGCTCTGATGCTTCAATCACTTAAAATCACCGCATCAATAGTATTTAACAGATTTTATACGGCGTACTGGCGCTGAATTCTGATAGATTTCATAAACCTGCTTAAAATCCAGTTCCATTTCAGTCGCATAGAATTCGCCAACCGGATAGGTCTTTACGACTCTCGCGCCCTTGATGACGCCCTGAATGGACCCTTTTAATTTATCGTTGCCAACGACAGCCTGTTGCATTGTGACTTTGTAGTCGACTTTTTGGCCATACACTTGTTCCGCCAGCTCTTTATAGGCTTCAAGTTTTGAAGCTTTCATTGCCATTAACATCCGTTGTTCGGCGCTGTCTGCTTTTTGCTCAGCCAGCGGTGCATATCCTACGGCTTTCAGCACCGGAAATGTTTTGGGCGGCACCGTTTCCCATTGGACTTCACGGTCGTAGAACATACTACAGCCTGAAATTAAACTAACCGACAAAAGGACAACGGCTGCGCGCATCGGAATTCTCCAGTATCTGTACCACCGGCAAATTGCAACGGTTGGGATTGGTTCTTTGCTGAACCTTTGCAGAATTCGCGCCAACACAACAGCCCGCTCCAGTTTTTTAGCATCAAGGCACAGTCTTTGCTTAGTCAGGTGGACGAAAGAATTCCGGAGCCTGATGATGTCAACCCCTGTCAAACTATTGCTACCCGCTTTGCTCGGCTTATATCAGCTGCCGGCAAATGCCCAATGGTATGAAACCACAGGCCGGGCACCGATCCGACAAGGCGACGAAGCGACGGCCAGAGCCCAGGCAACGGAAGATGCGGTAAAACGCGCGTTGCTGTTTGCCGGCGTCAGCGTCCGCAGCGTACAGCAAGTCACCGACGGATTATTGACGCAGGAAAGTTTGCAGGTTGAAAGCAGTGGCGAAGTACAAAACGTTCAGCTGGTCACTGAAGCCACCCGGGATGGATATTTTGAAGTCACAATTCGAGCCGACATCGAACCGGCTGAAGCAATCTGTCCTACTCTGGCCTATCGGAAAAAATTATTGATCACACCATTTCGGCTGGCCAATCCGGAGCAGGCCATCGTTGGCGACCTGTTTAATATCGGCAAAGTCAGCGGCAAAGTATTCAGCAGTAAACTGGAAGAAGTAGGCCATAGCAGCTGGCCAGCTGATTATAACAATCCTATCGATGTCAAGACACTTAGCTACCTGGAACGTAAAGCGCTGCAGCAACAACTCGGCGCCCGCTATATTTTAACTGCCAGCATCGACGACGTGTCCCTGGGCGGCAGCACCGGCACTAACTGGACATTCTGGACCGACGCTGACCGGGACCGCTACTACCACCTGCAAGTACAGGTTTTTGATTTAGCAGAAGAAAGAACTGTGTTCAGTCAGAAGTATCAGACCACATCGGTCTGGACTTTCCGCAAATCAACGGAAATGGACCCGAGTTACCACCGTTTTTGGGAAACAACCTATGGCCAAGCTGCGGAGCGTATCTTAAATGCCGCGGCAATGGATGTTGAAGAAGCCATCCGCTGTGAACCGCTGCAGGCAGAAGTCACGCAAGTGAAAGAGAACCAGGTTTTACTCAGTATTGGCAAAGCACACGGCGCTCAGGTCGGCGACACCTTTAAACTGGTTCATCGCCGTGAAGTCCCTGACAGTTTCGGCCGGATCCAACCATTATTGGCGGTCACTGAGCTGACTGTCCGCATCACACAGCTCAGCAGCGAAGCAGCCTGGGCTGAAAGTGTTGGTTCGCAGTTATTAGCAAACATTCAGGCGGGCGATTTGGCAATGCCAACCCGGCAACCGGTCGATGAATTTGGCGATACTGTGGATGCGACGGAAGACTGAATGGAACTGGCTGCCCTGGCGAGACTCGAACTCACGACTGGCGCTTAGGAGGCACCCGTTATATCCAGTTTAACTACAGGGCAAGACGGGCAGAGTCTATCAGATGGCTAGCAGCCTGTGAATCATCAGAAAATCAACAGATTAAATAATGGCCGCCTTACAAGCGGCCATTATTTACGGCTGAATTTGCTGCAGCACCAGATGCGGCAACAAGGTACTGGCTGCAGCGACAACCTGTTGCCCCTTCACCGACACAATCCGGCTGTTGATTTGTACACCGCGCCTTGTCGTCACTAATGTTCCGACCAGAATATAATCCATGCCGGCTTTTTCTGATAATTGCCGCACGTCACGCGACAAAGCAAAGTCCCCTTCCCGACTGACAGTAATTTTGCGCGTCAGTTTAAAATCAATCACCTCAACCCCGTGCTGCGGCAAGGTTGTTGCCATCGCTTCGGCGAACTGATTTCCCAATGCATTGCTGCGCTGCAGGCTTTCATCAAATTCGACGAAACTGGCAACCCCCACTTTGGCGCCTTTTAACGCTTCAAATGCCGCCAGTTTAAAGCCAAGCTGATTGGCATAATCTGACAACTGCTTTTTACTGTGCGATAAGTTGGGATACATCGAAGCGGGTAAAGGCTGGCCTTCTACCGCAACCGGAAACTCTGACGGCAGCATTTTCCGGGTCAAACGGGCCGGAGCTGGCGCTGTTGCCAAAAATGGCCGGGCATTTGGATCTTGCGCCACTAAATCAAGCTGTGATGGCCGTTGAATAGTGCCGACAGGCTCAGCTTCTGCCATGGGACGATCTTCCAGCACATAACCATCGCTGCCAACCGCAGGTTCAGCCGGAACCGACTGTGCGGCTGCAGGCGCTGATGCTGCGCTTTTATTCTGCGCTGCGGTAGTTTTCTGACAGTCACACAGCTGTGCACAACCAGTTAAACCCAGAACGAAAAGACCCAACCAGGTTTTGTTCATATTATTCACCTTGCTTCAGCAACAGCTTTTCCGAGCCGCCGGACTGATACAAGGCATCAACCACATTCTGCGGAATAAAACCTTGTGCAGTTGCCGCCACTTTTTTGCTGGCCACCGAGACTAAACGGGCGTTGATCAGGGTGCCGCCCTGATGGCGTACCAAAGTACCTCCCAACACAAACTCGATGGGCTGTTCTTCTTTTAATTCCATAAAATCACGGCTAAAAACAAAATCACCTTGTGGTGTCACCCGGATATAGTCTGTGGTTTTAAAATCAACTACGCCCAAACCAAACTGATGCACTTCATGCATAAAACTTTCTGAGAGCTGGTTGCCGAGTAAATCTGTCTGGTCATAAGGGCCATCCAAATAAACAAAACTGGTCATGCCAATCACCATCTGCGGGTTCACCAAATCCAGGTTGGCGACTAAATCGTGCATCATACTCTGCACATAATGATTCACATTGACGGCTGCCTGTGGCTGATACTGCGGGTGAATTTTCTGAGCGGCCTGCTGGGTGGCCTGATAAGCGGCGCCGTCGTAAAGCGCCGGACTGACAAAATACTGCGGTCTGGATTTTTGTTGCTCAGGGGCAGCCAGTTCCACTTCGGCCGGCTCCGGCTCTGAGCCGGTTAACAGCGAATAGCGCTCCCAGGTTGCACAACCGGACAAGCTCAGACAAAACAGCAAAAGACCGTGAATTTTTTTCATAGCTGGTTCCAACTTATTCTGGCGCAATTAATAGTCACTCTGACGATACAATTTTTGCTGACGCAACTGCACCTGCTCAGTTGCACCTAATACCTCTGCGGGGATCAAATCCGAAGCCGCAGCGACAACAGTATTGGTTTGTATATCGACCATCCGGGCATTCACTGTAGTGTATTGTTCAGCCTGATTCAGCGTCCCGACAATGACATAACGCACCGCCTGCTGTGCCGCCAACTCGGTTAAATCGCGGGTCAGCAGACGTTCGTGATCAGCAAAAACTTCAACAGCCTGACCGGTGCGCAGCTCTTTAACCTGATAACCGCGCTGACTGGCCACTGCAATCATGCTTTCCTGCAACTGCAGACCGAGTAGATTCTGGGACAGATTGTAGGGATCTGGTGTCAAACTGCGTAACTCAGTAAAACTGACCACAGCAACCGCACCTTTTGGCAGTGGCTGCACGCCGGCAAACAGCCGGCCGGCCAGCCGCTCTGTATACATCAGGATCGGACCTACGGCCACTTCCTGCACCGCAGCGGCAGTTTGCTGCCGCTCGGGTTGTTGCTGGCATGCGGCTATAAACAAGCTGCAGCCCAGCAGAATGAAGCTGGAATGTCGCATCGGCCCTCCGGACATATTGCAATCGATGATCTGTTGACTTCGATTCAGCAAAAAACCTGCCAGAGTGCACAAATCAGCACTGACTAAGGCAAAATTCACCTATTGTGCTGTTATACTGCGGCGCTTTTTTGCTTTAGGTCCAGTCACTATGCACGCCACTTATCTTGGAATTGATTTTGGAACTTCAAACTGTACTGCCGGCCGGTTAGACCCTAGCGGTCAGCCCGAGCTGTTGCAGTTAAGTGAAGCCTCACCATATCTGAGTTCCGCCTTGTATCTACCCTGGCCAGAAGATTATGACGCCGAAGACGATATGCAAAAAAAGCCGTCGCTGGCACAGCTACTGCGCCAACCTTCACGCGCTTTGTTAGGCCAGCCAGCACATGACCGTTACAGCGCTGACCCGCTGGGCGGTGTGTTTATCCGCTCGCCGAAATCGATGCTGGGTTCAAGGTTAAATCCGCTGCAAACTCAGCTGTATCAGCAGGTCTGCAGCCTGATGCTGACGCACATTCACCGGCAGGCTGATCAACACAGCCAACAGCAAACCGAATTTGCCGTGATTGGCCGGCCTATCCATTTTCAGGGTATCGATGGCAGCGACGGCGACGCCCGCGCAGAAGCGTTGCTGCGCACCGCTGCAGCACAGGCTGGCTTTAGGGAAGTTCAGTTCGCTTATGAACCTGTGGCTGCAGCGGTTGAATACGAACGAACCTTAAATTCCGAACAGTTAGTACTGGTGGTCGACATCGGTGGCGGCACCTCGGACATCAGCCTGATCCGGCTGGGGCCTGGCCATGCGCGGCAGGCCGACCGGAGTAACGACCTGTTAAGCCACGCCGGTCGCCGTTTAGGCGGCGTGGATATGGACATCAAACTGGCGATTTATGGCCTGATGCCGTTACTGGGCCGCGGTAGTCTGGCGCTTAGCGGCAAACCGCTGCCATCGGCGTTATTCAGCGACGCCGTCAACATTATCGATATTTATGCGCAGGAGCAGTTTTATCAGCCGGCGAGCGCCAGACAGATCGCACAGTTACTGGAGATTGCCGCAGAGCCTGCGCTGGTGAAACGGTTACAGCAACTGCATCAGCAGCACTTGAGTTATTACCTGGTGCAGCAAGCCGAGCAGGCGAAAATTGCGCTGGCCGACGCCGCTTCAACCCAAGTACAACTTGACCGGCTGCAGTCAGGGTTGGCGACCGGGCTGGATCAGGCCATGCTGGACCATGCACTTTATGTCGAAATGAATGGTCTGCGCGGACTCATCAACGATTGTGTAGCATCAGCCAGCGTCCGGCCCGACCAAATCTTTTTAACAGGCGGCGCTTCTGCCGCTCCCGGCGTGAGACGACAACTTCAGCAGTTGTTGCCCGATGTGCCGCTGATCGCCGGCGACCGCTTCGGTTCTGTTGGTAAAGGCTTGTGCACGCTGGCTGCGTTGTATTTTGGCTAGAGGCGAAGGGGCGTACAGAAAAGACGACGCAAAGATAGCCAGCGCCTTGCATCCAAGGTAGAATGCGCGACTTTTTCGTACAGCCCCACCCCGGCGCGCTGTGCTACCTGGGGTTGATATGTCGTTTTCTGCGTTAAATTTAGATCCGAAGCTGTTACAGGCCGTCACTGAAGCTGGCTACACCACGCCAACGCCTATCCAGCAACAGGCGATTCCAGCGGTGCTGAGCGGCCGTGACCTGATGGCGGCGGCCCAGACCGGTACCGGTAAAACAGCCAGTTTTGTGCTGCCTATCCTGCAGCAGCTGATGAGCCAGCCAGTCAGTCAGCCGCGCCCGGTCCGCGCATTAATTCTGACACCAACCCGTGAGCTGGCCGCGCAGGTCAGTGAACAAGTCGCGAAATACAGCCAATATCTGCAGCCCAAATTAAAACATCTGGTGGTGTTTGGTGGCGTGTCCATCAATCCTCAAATGATGGCACTGCGTGGCGGTGTCGACATTCTGACCGCAACTCCAGGGCGTTTATTGGATTTAATTGGTCAGAATGCGTTGAAAATCAATCAGGTACAAACGCTGGTGCTGGACGAAGCCGACCGCATGCTCGACATGGGTTTTATCCACGACATCAAAAAAATTCTGGCATTGCTGCCAAAACAACGGCAAAACCTGCTGTTCTCTGCCACTTTTTCCGACGACATCAAACAGCTGACCAGCAAACTGCTGCATAACCCGCAATCAATCAGCGTGACGCCAGAAAACAGCACCGCGGAAAAAGTCGAACAGCAAGTGTATCAGGTGGCCAAAGGCCAGAAATCAGCAACCCTGATCCAGCTCATCGCGCAAAACGACTGGAAGCAGGTGCTGGTGTTTATGGCGACTAAACACGAAGCCAACCGCCTGACCGACAAATTAAACGAAGCGGGCATTAGTGCTGCTGCCATTCACGGCAACAAGAGTCAGAATGCGCGGACTGCCGCGCTGGCCGGTTTTAAATCTAACGAGATCCGCGTGTTGGTCGCCTCAGATGTCGCCGCCCGCGGCATCGACATTGCGCAGCTGCCCTATGTGGTGAACTTCACCCTGCCGCGCAGCGCCGCTGATTACGTACACCGTATTGGTCGTACCGGCCGCGCCGGTATGGCGGGCCTTGCCGTATCACTGGTGTATCCGGACGAAGTCAGTCAGCTGAAGCAAGTTGAAAAGCTGATCGGGATGAAGATCCCACAGGGCAGTATTAAAGTGGACCCGACGCTGCAGCTGAACGACAAAGAGCTGACGCAACGACCACCCCGTCCGCCACGGCCACAGCCAAAAGGCCCAGCCGGCGAGCGCGCCACACCGCGTCAGGGCGCACCACGTCCACCGCGCAAACCTGCTGCAGCTAAAACCGAAGGTCAAGGCGCACCATCAGGTCGTCCGGGCCAGCCGCAGGGCCAGCGCCGGCCACAATCTGGCGGTCAGGGCCAGAATCCGGCCCGGCCACAGCAAAACCGCCCTGCCCGCAAGCCACAAGGCACTTCGGCTTAAAACCCGATGAACCAACGCCAGCGTTTATGGCAACGCCTGACTGAGGCCGGTATCGCACCGGCCTCTCAGCAGGCGTTACTGGATGCCGGCCGGTTGTTGCCTGCCACACTCAAGTTGTCGCATTGGGTCGAGATCAATACACCACTCTGGCTGGACGGTGAGCCACTGCCACCAGCGCCGCCAAGACGTTACTGGGCTTACCATAAACCTGTTGGCATTGATTGCAATGTGCGTCCGGCTGACCCCTTTAGTATCGCAAACCTGCTGCAACAATTGCCACCCGGCGTCTTCGCGATAGGCCGGCTCGATAAAGACAGTTGCGGTTTGTTGTTGCTGACCAACGACGGCCAATTCGCCCAGCGGCTGTTGCATCCGGCGCAACAACATCAAAAAACTTACCGGGTGGATGTTGATAAAACAGTGACTGACGCCATGCTGCAGCAGATGCGCGCTGGCATGGTATATCAGGCTGGCCCGGTCAGGATTGAAGCGCGGCCATGTCTGGCGACGCTCATTGCGCCCAATCAGCTGGAATTAACACTGACAGAGGGCAAAAACCGCCAAATCCGCTACATGTGTAAACAGCTCGGACTCAAAGTGACGCGTCTGGAGCGAACCTGCATAGGTCAATTAACGCTGCCGGAGCTCAGCGCCGGTCAGTTACTGGAACTGCAGCCGCAGCAGGTGATGTTGGCTGCCCGGTCGCTATAACCGGCAACGGGAAGCGCCTTAAGCGCGCGCACAACCACAAAGCAACACCGTAACCGAGCAAAGAACCCAACACCACACCAGCCCAGCCCTGCCATTGCCAGAACACATGCAGGTAGAGACCGCCGGTACTGGCGCCCAGGTAATAAAACACCAGATAAAGCGCGCTGGCACTGGCTTTGGCACGCGTCGCATGTTGATTAACCCAGCCGGTCGCCAGGCTGTGCGTTAAGAAAAAACCAAAGGCACTGATAAAAAAACCCAGCACGATAAATAGCAGCCCGGGGATCAGTGTACAAACTGTCCCCGCCATCATAATCAATACCCCCAACGCCATGCCTCTTGGCATCGACATGTTGCGGGCGACTTTGCCGGAAATAGCCGACCCAAGAGTGCCGGTCAGATAAGTTAAAAACAGCAGACCAATCCAGCCGGAACTTAACGCATACGGCGGTTCAGCCAGCACAAAGGCGATATAAGTGTATTGATTTAAATAGATAAAAAAGTTGAGCCCGCCGAGTAAAAAGGTCAGTAATAACACCGGTTGGCGCAGATGAAACCAGTTGTCTCTAAGGGCCTGACGGGCAGAGAATGGTTTCTGCACAAAATGCTGTGACGCGGGTAAATAACGCCAGAACGCGGCCAGCAGCAGGATAGCGAGCAGGCTCCACAACCAGAATACCCACTGCCAGTGGCCGATCTCTGCACTGAAACCGGCCAGTACACGCCCGGAAATACCGCCCAGGGAACTCGCGCTGATATAAATCCCAACAGCGCTTAACAGCGCAGGTTTTTCCAGCTCTTCGCCGAGGTAAGCCACGGCAATGGCCGGTAATCCGCCTAAGAAAAAGCCCTGTAACGCCCGCCCCCACAACAAGGCCGCGAAAGATTCGACCTGCGTCAGCAACACAGTGCTGACAGTCATTCCGAGCAGACTCAATCCCAGCAAAGCGCGCCGGCCAATGGCGTCGGACACTGCGCTGTAAAACAGCAGCGACAAACCCAGCGTCAGGGTGCCAATAGCATAACTCCAACTCGCCTGCAGCGGCGTCAGCTGATACAGACGGCTCAGTTCTGGCAATAAAGGCTGCAACGCATGCAGATTGGCAAATACCACCACAGCGGCGAAACTCAGCACTGCAGTCATCTGCCGGTATTGCCGGCTGCCTTTGCCATACATCTGGTCATTCCTCTAAAAGTGAACAGGAACCGGACCTTCGGAGCGGCCGGTGCGGCCGGAAGTCATGCGGTTGCTGCCAAAAAGTGTATGATAACGACTTTTCTCTGTTTGATCTCTGAGGACTTCTCCATGCGTTTATCCTTGTGTGCACTGGCCATCACCACTGCACTGCTGGCAAGCTGCAAGCCGGCGCCAGAATCTGCCACTGTGGCCACCCCATCAGCGGCAACAACCGCTGCCGTAGCAAACAGTCCATATGCCAAAGATTATTATCAGGCTGCAACCCAAGCCCTGTTTCAGGCCCGCCCACTCAGTGCCTCAGCCTATAGCCTGAGTGAAGCACAGGTCGGCAAACCATTTGCAGCAGAAATGGAGTTCTACAACAGCAGCCGCGAAAACGCGCTGCGCCAGAGTATGAGCGACAACGCCAAAGCGCTGAGCGCACTGCCACTTCCCGAGTTAGCGCAGGATGCCGTCAGCCAGCAGGTGATGGCGAATATCCTGGCATTTTACGCCGGCGACAGCAAATTCCCGCAGGGTTACATTGATATGTGGATGGGCCATTCGCCATTTATTGTTAACCAAATCAATGGCCCAACCATCGACATGCCAGGCGCTTTATTAAATTCGCACCCGATCAACAATGTGCAGGATGCACAAAATTATCTGCAACGGCTCAGTCAATTTGGGCCGGCACTCAACTCTGTTGGCGATAAATTCAGTACCGATTTAACCAGTGGCTGGGTACCTCCGCGGGTGTTGCTGGATAAGTCGCTGAAAATTCTCAGCACTTATGCAAAGGCCGACGCCAAGGAACATAGCCTGTATCTGGATTTCGCCAAAAAACTTAACGCGGTCAACGATATAGACCCCACCCAAAAGACTGAATTGCTAAATAAAGCTGCAGAATTAGTTGCTACTGGCGTTGCGCCGGCTTATCAACAGCTGCATGACAAAGTGAAAGCGGCGCTGCCAGGTGCGCGGATTGAAGCCGGCATCTGGGCTCAACCGAATG
>CBFGPY010000012.1:0-14056 GCA_965650755.1 uncultured Chromatiaceae bacterium
TACCGGCCTGTCACGCCGGGGGTCGCGGGTTCGAGTCCCGTCCGCTCCGCCACTTTACTGCACTGAACAGCAGTAAAACATCAACCAGCCAAGTGCTGGTTTTTTGTGCCTGTGATTCTTATTCAGCAAAAAAGCTCCCCACAATCCTGTGATTGTGGGAGGCATTTGTAATGTTGCCAGTGGAATTACAAATCGGTGTGCGGACCAAAGACTTCATAGTGAATTTGTGAAGCAGACACGCCGATGTGCAGCAACTGACTTTTCGCAAACTGCATAAATGCAGCCGGTCCACACAGATAAAACTGACCTTGTTGGCGCGGCAGTTGATCTTTCAGCGCGACGAGGTCCATCAATCCCGCACTGACCTGACCGGTCTGCGAATCTGCCATCGTCACCTGCTGATACCAATAATGCAGCTGCAGATTGTCCTGCTGCTGTGCAAGCATTCGCAGCCGGTCGGCGAATGAATGCTGGGCGCGGTTTTCACAGGCATGCAGGAACCAGGTTGGCGTATTGCGGCCAGAGGCAGCAATAGTTTCCAGCATGGACAACATGGGAGTCAGACCAACACCGGCAGAGATTAACACTGTTGGCGCAGGCGCGGGCTGCAGATAAAAATCGCCGGCTGGCGGCAATAATTCCAGCACGTCACCGACCTGAACTTCGTCATGCAGATAGTTCGACACCAGACCGGGCTGCGGCAGCGTTTCGCGTTTGACGCTGATGCGGTACGTCTGGCCATTGGCTTTGTCGGACAATGAATACTGACGGATTTCGATATGCTCTGCCGCAGCCGGTTTCACTTTGACGCCGAGATACTGGCCAGGCAGATAATCCAGCACGGGTTGTCCGTCCTGAGGCGCGAATACAAAGCTGCAGACCAGCTCCGATTCCATGGTTTTACTGATAACTTTAAAGGGTCTTGGGCCATACCAACCTCCGGTAGCAATGCGTTTTTCACTGTAAAGTTGCTGTTCGCGGCCGATCAGAATATTGGCCAGCAGGGCATAAGCTGCGGTCCAGGCGTCCGTGACTTCAGCGGTAAAAGCGTCCGGCGCCAGTTCTTGCAGCGTTGCCAGCAGATGATGACCGACAATGTCGTAGTGTTCTGGCTGAATAAACAAACTGGTATGTTTATTGGCCACCCGTTCTACCACTTCGCGCAGCATCGCAAGATCATCGATATAGCGGGCATAAGCGGCAACAGCACTGAACAGGGCAAACTGCTGGCGGCCACTGCGTTGATTACTTTGGTTAAAGATGTCCAGCAGCTCCGGATGGGCATTCAACATTCGATTGTAAAAATATTCAGTCACGGCGACGCCAGCATTTTCCAGCAGTGGCACTGTGCTTTTGACCAGACGGATTTGTACTTCAGTTAACATAACTACCTCATAGCGTTGAAGATCAGCCCGGCCGGCCATCCAGCCGGGGTGAAGTCAGGATGGGCCAATAGACCCGGGTGAAAATGGCAAAAGCGCCTAACCACAAGCCGGCGCTGCTGTACCAGCTCAGTTGTGGGTGTGGCAACAGCCCGGCACTGGCGCGCACCAGTCCACTGACGAACACAGCGGCAAATGCCAGCGCCAACAGTCGGTTGACCTGTAACGGCCGGCCGGTATGACCCAATGCAACCCGCGCCATCATGGCCAGCATCATGCCGGCCATGGCGCTGATCGCTACCAGATGCAGCGCATCTTTGAACAAGGCAGGGCGGGGCAAGGTCGATGGGGCTGTTAATAACGCAATGGCCATCAGTGCCAAACCCACAGCCAAAGCCAGATTGGCAACATGCAAAGACCACAATAATGGTTGTGTCAGCAGCTTCGGCGTAAACCAATGGCTCAGGCGTAGCAGATGCAGCAGCGCAATCAGCAGCATCAGCCAGCCGGGATTCAGTAATGACCACCAGACACTGACGATAAATCCCAGTGTGCCGGCCACTGCGCTTAGCAAGAGCAGCAAGTCGAGCCGTGGCGTCTTTGGCTCCGGTGTGTTGGTTGCCCTGGCGGTAAAAAACGGGATCACCCGGCCGCCTAACACGCCCATCAGCACCCCAAACAGCAAGATCATGCTATGGCCCAGATGCAAAGCCTGCAGGTAGTGACCCGCGGCACTTTGTTGTAAAAACAGCAGGTTAAGGAGTGCCATACCAGTGAACATCAGCACAAACTGATAGTTGCGCTGACTGCGGGCGCGCCAGAGCTGACGGCAAAGCGCGCCAAGACTCAGCAGCCACCAGCTGCCTTGTACCAGTGTCAGGAGCAACAAGCTGTATCCGGTGTCAGCCAGAGGATCGGTGAAAGCCAGCACTCTGGCGAGCAGCCACAGCAGACTCCAGCCCAATAAACCACGCCGATTCAGCGCCGGGATTTGCGTCCAGTTTTGCGCTGCCGTGAGTAAAAAGCCGACTGCCACTAAGGCACCAAAGCCAAACAGCATTTCATGGACATGCCACAAAGTGCCTTGAAGGGCTGCGGCACTTTGAATCAAGCCGGTGAGTTGTGCCAGCCAGATGCAGATAGCGAGCACAGCCCAGAACCCCGCCAGCAGAAAGGCAGGTCGGAATGGCATAGCGAAAAAAGGCCATGGCTGAGCTGAGGCTTGCAAATTATCGGGGCGCAGCATCTCAGCACACTTCCCGCTCTAGGCCATATAAGGCAATACAACGACTGACATAGCAGATTTTAATCAGCGTGGCACTGGCGATCAGCAACACATGCCCGACGACAATTTGCGGTAATGAAAATAAGTGTTCAAACGGGTAGCAAATCAACACCGTTGCACTAAACAGGCAAAACGACAACAACAGACCCCAATTCGCGGCACGCAATAACGACAGGTAAACTGGTTGATGGGCTAAGCTTGATTTCAGCAACATAAACACCTCAGAACTGGTTGATACTGTCTGAGCTATTACAGTTAATGTGCCAATATTTATTTGTGTATTAAATCAATTGATTACGTATTTTTCCTGTTGTTTTGTTGTCATTATGACATTGTTTATATGTTGTCAATAAGACTCTTATGTGTCATTTTGTATGAATGAAACCCTATGAGTAGCCTGATGAACTCAGATAACCATCTGTTACTGGAAGTGGCGTTAGATCTGGCCAACAGTATCAATACCGAAGACAGGTTTGACCGGCTGCTGAACTCTATCCGCAAAGCGATCCGCTGTGATGCGGTGGCCTTGCTGCGCTTGCAGCAGCAGACGCTGATCCCGCTGGCAACTCAGGGACTGACTCCTGACACACTTGGCCGGCGGTTTTTACTCAGCGAGCATCCGCGCTTGGCGGCGCTGTGTCAGGCCGATGGTGTGTATCGGTTTCCTGCGGATTGCCAATTACCGGACCCTTATGACGGTTTATTGCTGGCGCACAGTGGTGAGCTCCCTGTGCATTCTTGTATGGGATTGCCATTGTATTCGGACGGTCAACTGATGGGGCTGGTTACTATCGACAGTCTGCAGGCCGAAGCATTTCAAAGCATCAGTGACCGTACCTTGACGCTGATTGCCGCCTTATCTGCCGCCACATTAAAAACCGCACTGGAGCTGGCCAAACTGTCTTTACACGCCCATCAGGCACAACAACTGGTGGAAGAACTGACACAGGAAGCTTTGCAAAAAGATGGCGGCGAATTGATTGGCCAAAGTCCGGCGATGCAAGCATTGAACAATGACATCAGACTGGTCGCCGGTTCCGACTACACAGTGTTAATTCAGGGCGAAAGTGGCGTGGGCAAAGAGCTGGTCGCGCGTACTGTGCACAAAATGTCGGGCCGCCGCCGCGGGCCGTTGGTGCATCTGAACTGTGCAGCGTTGCCGGAAACGCTGGCGGATGCGGAGTTATTCGGGCATGCCCGTGGTGCTTTTACCGGTGCTGAGTGCGAAAGACCCGGCAAGTTTTTACTGGCTGACGGTGGCACCATTTTTCTCGACGAGATTGGTGAGCTGCCGCTGAGCATCCAGAGCAAACTGCTGCGGGTCCTGCAAAGCGGCGAGATCCAGCCGGTTGGCAAAGATCAGGTACAGCAGGTCAATGTGCGGATCATCGCCGCAACTAACCGTGACCTGCAGCAGGAAGTTGCACAAGGCCGATTTCGCGCCGATCTGTATCACCGGCTGTCCGTGTATCCGCTGACGGTGCCACCGCTGCGCCAGCGTCCGGAAGATATCCTGTTACTGGCCGGTTATTTTATCGAGCAGACCCGGCGCAAATTAGGCGTGCGCCAGCTTAAATTGAGTCCGGCTGCAGCGCAGGCGCTGCAATCTGCCGCCTGGCCCGGCAACGTGCGGGAACTGGAGCATGTGGTCAGCAGGGCGGCGTTAAAAGCTTCAGGGCGGGACGGGCGTCATGGCATCCTGACGATGCAGGCCAGCGATTTAGCGTTGACAGCTGCTGCAGCGGCGCAGGCTTCGCCGGTGGAAAAAAGCATGCCGTTGCCATCTGCGGATTTAAAAACGGCGACTGAAGTATTCCAGCGCCAGTTAATCCAACAGACACTGGCACAAACCAACTGTAATTGGGCGGAGGCAGCACGCCGTCTGCAACTGGATCGGGCCAATTTGCAACGGCTGGCAAAACGTCTGGGGATGAAGGTGGGGCGCATCATCCAGACGGAGCCTGGCGCAGCAGCGCCGGAATAAATTCCTTGTCTGAAGTCAGTATATCTGACAGAAAACTTTGCTATGTTTAGCAACAAGTTATATATCATTAATCTGGCCAGTTCAGTACCAGCACCATAGCCGCGCGGAGGGCTCATGAGCAGTTTATTATCCAGTGTCGATCAAAGAACCAATATGGTCGGGAAGAACCGGCTGGAATTATTGTTATTCCGGCTCAATTCGGCGCAGTTATTCGGTATTAATGTATTTAAAGTCCGGGAAGTGCTGATTTGTCCGGAATTGTCAGCCTTGCCAGGGGCGCACTCGCATGTGCGGGGCATTGCGCATTTGCGCGGGGAGCCGGTGACGGTTATTGATTTGAGTCAGGCCACCGGCGGCAAACCTATCACAGATTTATCTACCGCTTATATTCTGGTGACTGAATACAACCGCAATACCCAGGGTTTTTTAGTCGCAGGTGTCGACCGCATTGTCAGCAGCAGCTGGGAGCAAATTCATCCGGCGCCTCAAGGCGCAGGCAAAGCGCATTATGTAACGGCCGTGACTGAAGTTGACAAAAAGCTGGTGCAAATTCTTGATGTTGAGAAGGTCTTTAATGAAATCTCGCCAGCCGATGAAACGGTCAGTGAGTCGGTGAAAGAAAAATCCAAAGATGTTGATTTTAAAAACCTGGTGGTGCTGGTCGCCGACGACTCGGCGGTGGCACGTAATCAGGTGAAACGGGCATTGTCAGCGATTGGTGTAGAAATTCAGACGGTCAATGACGGCCGCTCCGCGCTGAATTGGCTGAAAAATCTGGCCGATGAAATTGGCGGTGATATTTCCCACAAAATGCCACTGTTGATTTCGGATATCGAAATGCCGGAAATGGATGGTTATACCTTAACGGCAGAAGTGAAAGCCGACGAGCGCCTGCGTAATATCCATATCGTCCTGCACTCGAGTTTAAGTGGCGTGTTTAATCAGGCGATGATTGAAAAAGTCGGTGCGGATCAGTTTATCGCCAAGTTCCACCCGGATGAGCTGGTGTCGGCGGTGCAAAAATGGATGTCAAACCGGGCATCTTAAGCCTGATTGGCATTTTAATGAAAAAAACAGCGCCTGATGGCGCTGTTTTTACTTTGGCAGCGGCTTAAATAAACAAGCTATCCCGCTGCACTTTTACTGGTAAAGTTCCATCACTGTAACGCCAGATCCCCCGGCTCATCACGGCCCGCACTGTCAGCGAGGTTTTATCCAGCAGCACTAAGTCGGCGTCTTTACCAGCCGCAATTTCGCCTTTGTGCGGCAATTTCAGCACCCTGGCCGGATTTACCGTTGCGACACTGAGGGCCACCGACACAGGGACACCCAGCCTGATCGCAGCCACCACTTCTTCCAGCAAACTGCCGATGCGACCGATGCCTAAACCGATAAATTGCTGTTTATCGTCAAACAATGGCAAAGAGGCATTGGCATCGGACGAAAACGTAATGCGACTGCAATCGAGCCCCAGCTGCCAGGCCTGATGCAGCGCCTTGGCGCACTGCACCTCGCCACTGGCCAGTTCCTGCGGCGTGGTGCTGGTCGTGAAATCAATCCAGCCGCCGGCTTGCAGAAATGCAAAGCCTTGCTCTACCAACTGTTGATTGCGGTTCATATGGGTCGGATAAAACTGGGTCAGCGGTATATCGCTGCTGGCCGCAACATCCAGCAGCAATGAAACACCTGCCGCAGCCGGCCCGACATGGACACTGACGATGCCGGCTTTGCCGGATAACATACCGCCAACCCGGGCCTCCGCCGCCAGTTTCTTCAGCTCGTCTGGCGTCGGCTGAGAGCTGCGGTGGTCAGCAATGGCGACTTCTCCCACGCCGATAAATTTATCAATCAGCAACAAATCCTCACTGATGCTGGGGAACAGCGTGCGCACCGGAATTTGATAAGAACCGGTGTGGCAATAACAATTCAGGCCTTCTTCGGTTAGCGCATGGGCTTTTGCCAGCAAGTTGGTTAGCGTCCGGGTAATGCTATCGGTACCGAGCACACCGACCAGGGTGGTAACACCACTGGCAAAAGCATCATCGGCGTTTAATTCCGGCGTGCGGGTGCGAAAACCGCCTTCACCGCCGCCGCCAATAATATGCGCCAGCGAATCGACGAAACCTGGCACCAGATAACAGCCGGCGGCATTAATGTGTTGTACCGCATCGCCCTGAATATTGATGGCGCCGTCCACCGCATTGATGCGCTGGCCCGCGACCAGCACCTGTTGCCGGCCCTGAGCTTCGGGGCTGAAAACTTCTGCATTTTCTATCAGCGTGATCATAAATACCTTCTGTTAAAATCCTGTCCAGATGGCAATTGCCATCGCGCTGATACTCATCAGTGTCAGCAATAACCATAACGACCACATCGCTTTAAGCCAGCGGCTGAATTCAACGCCGGCAATGGCCAGCGTGCCCATCAGCGCAGGGGAGGTCGGATAAAATAAATGCGCCAGGCCATCACCGAGTTGAAAGGCCAGCACCGCCGTTTGCCGCGACACGCCGACCAAATCCGATAACGGTGCCATCAGTGGCATCGTCAGTGCCGCCTGGCCTGAACCTGAAGTGACCAGAAAATTAAACGCACTCTGAAATATCAGCATGCCTTGCGCCGCGACCATCGAGCTGTGGCCGTCAATAGTGCTGGCGGCGTGCTGCAAAATGGTGTTAATCACTGAAGGTTTGGCTGGATCTGTGCCGCCAAGCAGCAACAGAATACCCTGGGCGATACCAACGACCATGGCGGCCGGTAACAGCTGGGCGGCGCCGGTTTTAAAGGCGTCGACATAGTCGTTGGTGCGGCCTTGCTGTGGCAAAAACAGCCGGGCTAACACAGCGGAGACACAACCAATGACCAGAAACTGACTGGCGATCTCGCGCAGGTAATATCCTTGAGTCACCACGCCCCAGACCAGCCAGACCATGCCGGCGGCAAAACAGAGTACAATCAGCAGATGTGGCCAGGCGAACTTCTGCTCCAGCGCAAAAGGTTGTACCTGTGCTGTGCCTTGCTGGTGTTTCCGCAGCCGCTCAGCGCGGCTCATCATCCAGATGATATAAATCAGCGTGAACACCAGCCACATCACCATCCGGAAGCCGGCGCCGGACAGTGGCGGTAAGCCCGCAATACTCTGGGCGATGGCGACCGAAAACGGGTTCATCCAGGAGGTGGCAAACCCCACCTGAGTGGCACCGTAAGTCAGCAACACCCCCGTGATAGCGTCGTACCCCAGTAAGCGGACCAGCGGCACCAAAAACACGGCAAAGGCCATGGCTTCTTCACCCATGCCAAATACGGCGCCGCCTAACGAGAAAAACAGCGCCATCACCGGCAGTAATAAACGGGCTTTGTGTTGTAGCCGGTTGATCAGCCATTTCAGCATTTCGTCGATAGCGCCGGTTCTGAGCACAATGCCAAAACTGCCGCCGACCAGCAGGATAAATACCACGACGCCGATGGCGGAGCCGGAGCGGCTGCCAGAGGTCATGCCGTCAAAAAAGGCGCTGAAAAAGCCGGTTTGCTCGCCGGCGGTAAAAATAGGCGCTAACGAGGCTTCGCCAACCGCCTGATAACTGCCAGCCTGCAGCAGATGGCGGCCGGTTTCGGCATCCAGCCGGGTTGCAAATTGCCCGGGCGCGAGCAGGGCGGTCAGTAACAACGCCAGCAATAACACGCCGCCAACAATCAGCAGGGTGTCGGGCATTTGCCAGCCGCGGCTGGTCTTGGTGGCAGGAGAAGGTGTTTGCATCTGGCTATCCTTGAGAGCGGTTTAGCTGCAGACTAAGCGGCTGCGCCAGATAATGCCAGCGGCCGTCGCTACGTTGACAGGCTTCTACCTTGCCGGCTGCACCAAGTTGCCAGTGAACACTCAGGCCTGGTTGACGCAGTGGTGCATAAGCCTCGCTGTCCACTGTTGCCGCATCGGTTACCGGCGGCTCACCGCAGGACAGCTGGCCCTGATACTTCACTGCAGCGCCGGCGTTTTGCTGCCAGTGCAGGCTGTCACCCGGCAACAAACGGCTGACTTTCAGTTGTGCAAGCGTTGCGGACGGCCCACTGAGGCCACCTTGGGCTGCGGTACGTTCAATGACCCAGACGCCGCCACTGCCAAGTACTTCCAGCTCTGCGTCCTGGCCATTGCCGTCCTTGTCCGGGGCAAAACGGGCACGTAGCACTGTGGCTTCATCAACGCCAAAACCTGCCGGCGCTTTGGCATCCTGCACCAGCGTTAATAAACGGCCTTCACGGTTGCGTTCACGGAAATGAGTGTCGGCAATCCCCAGGCTGAATAGCTGCAAACCACCTTGTGGCCGGTACGTCAGCTGTTCGTCGGCAAGTAACTTGCCGCAGCTTTGGCTTAAACGACACAACGGCGCGTCAATATCGTGCGCCAGCGCGCCAAATTGCAGCGCATGGGCACTTCGCCCGCCGCTGATCATGGCGATATCGCCAAGCGGTCTGCCCGATTGCACCGCATTACCGGCGCTGGAGCCACCTAACGGCACGGCTTCAAAACGCACACGCTGAAGCAGTCGTTCTGTCAGCGCCAGCCATTTGCCGTCTGGGCCGGTCAGCGCTCTTAACGTCAGTGACTGGTCACCGCCGTTGATAAACACCGCATCGGCACGTTCAACCAATTCGGCCATGGCTTTAGGATCCGCGCAGAGTTTTTGCTGCTGCGCAGCCAGCTCCGGATAGCGTTCGGCGCGGCGCAGCTGGCCAGAATATTTCAGCCGGCCTGCTTCAATGGCCTTGCAGTCCCACGGCTGGGTTTGCTGGCTGAGTGCTGGTTCCAGCGGCAGCCAGTCCACTTCGGCACCGGCCGCACTAAACAGTTGCTGGTAATAATCCACCCACTCATAAGGGTTGTAAGATGATGCAGTAATAAGCAGCAACCGTGGTTTTTGTGTCAGTGGTGTTTGTGGGCTGCGCAGCTGGCGGCGTTGCTGCGCGGAGGTAACAAAAGACTGGAACAGTTGTTTGGTTACAGCATAAGTGCCCGGCCAATACACCGCCATCCGCGCCGTGCTGCCGTCAGGGCGCTGCGGCCGGATTTCGCAACTGTCTTCAATCACACTGTATTCATCGTCGCTGAGCCGATGCTGCGAACTGAAAGTCTCTAATACTGCGCTGGTCAGGATTTTGTCCTGCTGGCCGCGCAGCGCTTGTAAAATACTGGTACGGCGGGTCTCGCTGTCACCGGCAACAGGCCAGTGCGGCAGTTGTTGCAGCAGTTGCAGACTGGTTTTATCACAACGGTAACTTTTGCCGGTTTGTGCCTGCTGAGCCGCAAAAAAAGCCTGCGCCGCCTGCTGCTGCGACTTTTCGCAATATTCAGGTTCCACGCTGGAGCAAATGCGTTCACCACCACCAAATAACCATAACTCTTTGCCGGGCAAAGCCTGCGCGGCACCAGCCTGAGCTACAACTGCCTGCGATGCGGCCAACAGCACAAGTGTCAGCGCCGGCAACGCAACAGCGGGCCGCTTCAAAAAAACTAACATGATAACTCCGGAAAAAGACCGCTCCCCACCAAGGCAACAACATGCGGGGAGCGGTGCTTGTTAAAACGAGTAGCGCGCGGTCAGACGGACAGATCTTGGCGTCTGATAGTTCAGGTCATGCCGGAAGTTCGGGTTTTGCCCGGTGTCTTCCAATGACACATCACCCTGTTCGTCATATTCAGTGACTTGCTGGCTGTTCAGCAGGTTAAACACCTGCATTTGCAGCTTCAGGCCAGGTACTTTGACCGGCTGATAGGTCAAACCGGCATCCAACGTGTAGGTCCAGGGTGTACGGCCAAACTGCCCGCGCTGGGTCAGCACCTGCTCGCCGGCTTCGTTGCGGCAATACAGGGTGGACGCGGCATACCGTTCGAACACCTCATATTCCGGATCGTCGACATCAAAGGCCGGATAACCAAAGCAGCTGACTGGCCGGCCGGATTGCACCGCCAGATTCGCGGAAACTTCCAGCTCGTCAGTGAGTTCATAACCGCCGAATACCTTGAAGCTATGGCGGCGGTCATTTGACAAATAACCGTCTGTGCCATCGACAAACATTTTGTGGTCGAAGTCGTTGGTAAGACCTGGTGACTCTGCTTCAAGGAAGCTGTTCACCAAGCCTTCGGCATTGCCTTTACTGTATGCCAGCGTATAGCTGCCCTGCAGATACCAGCCGTCAGCGCGGCCGCGTTCAAAGAAGAATTCCAGCGCTTTATAAGTGCGTTTATATTCTTCCAGCTGCAGATAGTCGTTGGAGACTGTGACGCGTTTGAGTTCTCCGTCGCCGGCAACATCCATATCCATCTGCAGGTCGCGGCCCGGGTTGACGATAATGCAGGTCGCCAGCGTGTCGGCGTCGAAATCGTCATAGCCTTGATCCGCAGCGAAGTCGATAAAGGCCTGGCGGCCACAATAATCGTCGACACCGTTTTTCACTTCACGGGCGATGGCTTTGACGCCGCCGGTCCAGCCGTCAAACAACTCACGCTGGTAACCGACAATCAGTTCATCCTGCAACATCGGCTCTAAGTCGGCCGAGGCGACAGTGGCGGGATCCGGCGAAGTATTACGGCCGCTGGTCAGGGTGTCGCCCAGTTTTTGCCCGAGCTGACGTGGCGCCTGAGTGACAGGGTCGACAGTGCCGTCATACAGATAGTATTCTGTGGTGACATATTGCCAGTTAGATGCCCGCACGTTGGTGTTGGCGGCGATTGGAATAAAATAACGGCCGGCGTTAGCAAAGACTTTGGCGCTGCCGTCTGAATTCACGTCCCAGGCAAAACCTAAGCGCGGGGCCAGCATGTCTTTGGCGTCGACAAAAGACACACCGTCACCGTTGAGGTTATCAAAGGATTCGTTACGTAAACCGGCGTACAGCATCACATCTTCAGTGACATAAAAACTGTCTTCGAGGTAAATCGCGTCGTTTTTCACTTCATAGCTGCCGGACGGTGAACTGCGCGTGCGTTTGCGCACAACATTGGCATTTGGCGCCACGTTCACGCCGTTCCAGCGGTCGGCAAACGGCAGTGGTGTATAGATCCGATAGAACACGCCACCGGAATATTCAGCACCGGCCCGCACTGAAGTGAAGGTTTCACTGTCGTAGCCAAAGCGGATGGTATGGGCGTCCAGCGCCCATTCACCGTCAATCCGCAGC
This sequence comes from uncultured Chromatiaceae bacterium, assembly GCA_965650755.1. Taxonomy (GTDB): domain Bacteria; phylum Pseudomonadota; class Gammaproteobacteria; order Enterobacterales; family Alteromonadaceae; genus Pararheinheimera. The sequence goes on from CBFGPY010000012.1 coordinate 11,822, forward strand.
GCTTTGCGCTCGTCGGTGTTCGGGCCAAAATTCAGCGTGCGAACGTTAATCTCGTTCCAGCAGCCCACGTCGGTGATGTCGTCCGTATCCTGATCATAAATATCGACCAGCGGACATTCATTACCAGGCAGCGGGTCAGGCGTCACATAAGCGGCGTCAGTTTTCAGGTAACCGTACATCACGCCTAAATTAAAATTGTCGGTCAGCTGGCCGGTGTATTTACCGATGACGATGTTACCGCCATCGCGTTCCTGATATTGCGTGCGCAGATTGCCATGCTGGCCGGTGTAATACTGATCAGTCGGGTTGCGATAAGTGGTGTAGTCAGTTTTATTGACGTTGCGGATGCCGGTCAGCTCAAAAATATGGCTGTCGGTAATGTACCAGTCCAGTTTCACTAAGCCATTTGGGCTGTTGTTATCAGTCGCCGTGCTGTTGTCGGCACTAAAACGATCGCGACTGTGTTTTTTGCCTTCTACCAGGCCATAGATAAACAACTTATCCTGAATTAAAGCGCCACCACCACCAACGCTGTATACCAGCTTGTCTTCTTCATCCGCCGAGCGGTAGGCCGAATAATAGCTGTTATCGCCCGGCGCTAAGCCCGGTACTTTGCTGACGACATTTTTACCGTGGCCGGCGAGGCTGGCCGGATCCCACACCACTGAGCTGGTAAACTCCCAGTCATTAGTACCGCGTTTGGTCACGATGTTAATGACACCACCCAAAGCGCGGCCATATTCTGCGCCGTAGCCGCCGGTTTTGACCTGCTGCTCGCCAATGGCATCAAAAGGCACTTTGCCATACGACAAAAAGGTGCGGGCGTTGGTGACGTCAAAACCGTTGATGTAATAGCCGTTTTCTGCAACAGACGCACCACCGAATGACGCCAGATTGCCAAAACCGCTGTCGCCACGCACTGTACCTGGGGCTAATAAAGCGACATCGCTGATATCGCGGCCGACCGGCAACATTTCCAGCTGGTCGGCGCTGAACACGGTACTGGATTCGACCGATGAGGTGTCAATCGGATTGATCGCCCGGCCTTGCACGGCAATGCGTTCAATATCGCCATCGGCGAAACTGACTGGCGTACCAGTACCGAGCGACACTGTCACTTCACGGGCGATGCCGGCGTTTTCCACTTTATAACGGCCACCGGGGAGCTGACTGAATTGGAAGCGGCCATTTTGGTCGACCTGGATTTGGCGTTTTAAGCCAGTGTCGAGGTTTTGTACTGTGACTGTGCTGCCTTTGGTGGCCTGGCCAAAAATCGAGCCAACGGACAAGTCTGCCTGTGCCGCAGGGGCCAGAGCCAGCGCGACCAGCGAGGCCAGAGCGGTTTTTTTCAAGATGTTCAGATGGTTGCGTTGCATAGGATCTCCAGCGTTGTGCTTGTCTGTGGCCGCCTTATCTGTATTCGTGTGCCGTGCGGACGGCGCAAAACGTCCGCTGCGGGGCGAGCCAACTTTGATATTAGAACTGAGTCCCCGGAACAGAAATATCCAGTTAGGGATAGGGCGCTGCATCTAAAACTGCTCAGCGCGAACTTTCCTATTGCTTAAGGAATAGACAAGCTGGCGGCTTGCCTCAGACTGGTGCAGACAGCGGGCTTATTCAGGCTGCTCTGCTGTTCGCTTTTTAAACTATATGGTGCTCTTGTGCTTGCTGATAACTGTGCAGCGGATCTTCCGGCAAACCGGGGCGGGCGAAGGGAATACAATTGATAAATAACGAGAATAATTCGGCTTGTGAGCCAATCTCCAGTTTGCGGTAGATGTTTTTGCGATGGATTTTGACGGTGCCATCTGAGGTTTGTAATTTCTCCGCCGTTAGCGCTGAGGAATAACCGCGCAGCAGATACCACAATACATCACGCTCACGTGGCGTCAGCAGGGAACTGGCAAAATTGGACAACGTGGCTTCGACCTGTAAATGCGTCTGATCTGAACTATTGGCCAGCGGCAACGGCGTAGCCAACTGATGGTGGCGGGTTAGCGCAGCATCGAGCACCGGCATCACCATATTCAGTGCCTGTACGTCGGCACGGCTGAAGGTATTGCTGTTGATATTACGCTGCATAAAAAAATTCAGCGCCGTGTTGTCGTCAATGCGCCACAGCACGTCAATCGAGTCTGCCACGCCGATTTTGCTGTAAAAAGCCGTGTAATAACTGCTTTGATAAAAATCGTCCGGCGCCACGCCCGTTTGCACCACCGGCTTGATCTCGGCATC
>CBFGPY010000013.1:0-13915 GCA_965650755.1 uncultured Chromatiaceae bacterium
AGCGCATTTTTGCTGCAGCACTTCGGCAATCAGCGTCGCCATCAACCGGTAGTTGCGCGATTTACTGGATGTCGGCCGCCAGGCGACGCCGATATCGCGTGCCGCGCCGTTATTCGACGGTGCCTGCGTGATGAGTTCAGTGCCCTGCAACAAGCCGCTGTTTATCGCCATCTGCGGCATAAAAGTCACGCCAAGCTTGTTATTGACCATCTGCGTTAAAGTGTGCAGGCTGGTGGCGAAAAACGGATTCACTTTACGCGAATCTTCCAGTTCACAGGCTTTGACCGCATGCCCGGTCAGACAATGTTCACGTTCCAATAAAAAAATACTTTCATCCGGCCACTGTGAAATATCCTGACTAAAACCTCTATCCTGCCAATCTTTGTGCAACACCAGTTTAAAGGCATCCTGTGCCAGCACTTCAGTGTGCAGAGCACCGGTCTCATAGGGCAGCGCCAGCAAAACCATATCCAGCCGGCCTTCGGTTAAAGCCCTCAGCGAGTTTTCCGATGTGTCTTCGCGCAATAACAACTGCAGGTCCGGATAACGCTGACGGCTCAGCGCCATCACTTCGCTGAGGACAAAAGGCGCAATAGTCGGAATACAACCCAGCCGGAACTGTCCGGTCATAGGTTTGCCCTGATTGCGGGCAAAATCGGCTAATTCTTCACATTGCTCAATGATATACCGGGCCTGTCGTACGACATCTTCCCCCAGCGATGTAAAGATAAAGGTCTTGTGATCCCGTTCCAGCAACTGGGCATCAATGGTCTCTTCCAGATTGGCAATCGCAGCACTCAACGTAGACTGGCCGATGTAACAGGCGTCTGCGGCGCGGCCAAAATGTTGATGTTCATGCAGGGCGAGCAGATATTGCAGTTGTTTCACACTGGGCAGTCGTTTCATCATAAATTCCGTTATATCGATTGAATTATCTGCGAAGATAGCGATGACGATGCTAGTCGAGCCCCAGACCGGCTGCAAGCCAAATGCGCCGGATACCGCTGATACTTTGGTCTGGATCAATCAGATGTTGTACAGAAATGCTGTACCGCTGAAGCCGCTGTGCCAAAAAGTGAGAAACTGTGTATCTGTGGCGCTGAAAATAAAAAACCGCCCGAAGGCGGTTTTATTATCGCAAGACAATATTATGCCGCGCCAACAATCAACTTGATGATGTAGAAGAACACAATCGACAGGAATGCACCGATTGGCAGTGTCACCACCCAAGAGACAAAAATATTGCGGATCACACTTAAATTCAGTGCAGCAATACCACGCGCCATACCAACACCTAACACGGCACCAACCAGCGTTTGAGTGGTAGAAATCGGCAAGCCTAAACCAGATGAAATAACCACTGTACTGGCCGCCGCAATTTCAGCAGCAAAACCACGGCTTGGCGTCAGGTGGGTAATGTTTGAACCGATAGTTTCGATCACGCGGGCACCAAAGGTCATCAGACCAATCACGATACCGACAGCACCCAACGGCAGGATCCACCAGGCCAGTGACACTTTATCCAGAATCTGACCACCGGATTCGATGACACCAACCACTGCAGCCAAAGGACCAATGGCGTTAGCAACGTCGTTCGAACCGTGGGCAAAAGCCATACAACAAGCGGTGAAAATCATCAGAATACCGAAGATTTTTTCAACGTTGTTAAAGTGCATTTCTTTGTCCGCTTCCGGGTCGATTTTGACCCGGCTGATGGCTAATTTACCAATCAGACCGGCGACCACCGCAATAGCGATACACAGCAGGAAACCTTCAGTATCAGTCAGGTGCAGACCAACGTGTTTCAGACCTTTGGTCACAGTGACAAAAGCCATGATAAAGGCGGCAAATACCATGTAATAAGGCACAAACTTCTTCGCTGCAGCCAACGGATTGTCAGTATCAAAAATCAGGCGCTGGGCGCTCATAAACAACAGGTAGGCTAATACACCTGCCAGCATTGGGGTGATCACCCAGCTGCCGACGATCCCGCCGACTTCATCCCACTTAACAGATTCAATACCGACACCGACCGCAGAGAAGCCGATAATGGCGCCAACGATTGAGTGCGTGGTTGACACCGGCCAACCGTAATAAGTGGCCACTAACAACCAGGTACCGGCTGCCAGCAGCGATGCGATCATGCCGTAAGCCAGCAGTTCAGGCACAGGCGCAAACACCGCCGATTCAACGATACCGCTGCGAATAGTTGACGTCACTTCACCACCGGCAAAAAATGCACCGGTGAATTCGAAAATAGCTGCAATAACAATTGCTTGCTTAATAGTTAATGCTTTAGAACCAACAGAGGTCCCCATGGCGTTGGCGACGTCATTCGCACCTACACCATAAGCCATGATAAAGCCAAACAGTGCGGCGACGAGCACCAGCACCTGGCCATATTGAGCCAGAATTTCCATGATTGATTACCCTTAGAACTTAACGAGCCAGCATGATTTCAAGACGTGAACCTACCCGCAGGGCCGTGTCGGCCAGATCGCCAACCCATTCCAAAGTGCGGTACAGGAACATCACATCAACCGGATTCAGCGTGTCTTCGGCTTTGCGCACGTACTTACGCAGGCTGATTTGCATCTGGTCGGTGTCGTGCTCAATTTCGTCGATTTTTTCGACCATTTTGACCACGAGGTCTACTTCGCGACCACGGAAACCAGTTTCCAGCAGTTCGTCCAGTTCGTTGATGGCTTCACATGCCAAGGCGACTGCATCAATACAACGTTGCAGATAGGCATTGAATTCTTGTTGGATAGGTGCCGGAATTTCCAGCTCACGGCCTAACACACGGCCGGTGATGTCTTTGGCTTTGTTAGCAATTTTGTCCTGCTGAGACACCAGTTCCAGGATGTCGGTGCGATCAACCGGCAGGAACAACCCTCTTGGCAGGTGCACGCGAATGTCGCGTTTTAAATTGTCAGCTTCTTTTTCCAGACTGACGATAACTTTTCTTACTTCCGCTGCAGTAGTCCAATCCTTGATGTATACCGCCGCGAAAAACGGCAGTAACTGCTCGCTGGCCGCCAGGACCTTACGAATATGTTCTTCAATTGGTTTAATTGGAGATTTTGCGAAAACAGCCAAAAATGCACTTGGCATAGCTTTGCCTCTTGGTTTTGTAGTGGACGAAAGTCGGCGCGTATTTTACTGCAACACAACGGTAATAAAAACGCGATCATGCAGATAAAACGCCAAAGCCGGCAGTTATTTTGCACCCTGCCGGCTTGACTTCTGCGAATATCAGCGCTTATTCAGCGAAAATTCAGCTGCGGGCATTTTGCTCCAGACTGTCTTCATCACTGTGGCGCACATCCCGGCCTTTCACAAACGAAATCACATATTCGGAGATGTTTTTACAGCGATCACCAATACGCTCCAGCGCACGGGCTGACCACAACACGTTCATGATTTTTGGGATAGACCGCGGGTCTTCCATCATATAAGTCATCAACTGACGGGTGATGGCTTCGTATTCGCGATCAACCTTTTTGTCTTCTTTATAAACGGCCAGTGCTGCTTCAACATCCATCCGGGCAAAAGCGTCCAGTACGTCATGCAACATCTGCGCGACATGGCGGCCCATGTTCTCCAGATTCACCAGCAAATCCTGCTGCGCACTGCTGAACGATTCCAGCGCCACTTTGGCAATGCGTTCTGCTTCATCACCGATGCGTTCCAAATCGGAAATTGCTTTGATGATGGTCAGGATTAAACGTAAATCACTGGCGGCCGGCTGACGTTTGGCGATGATGCGCGTGCACTCAGCATCAATTTTGATTTCCCAGTCGTTCACTAATAAGTCATTGGCAATGACCTGCTGCGCCAGTTCCGGATTGCTGCCGGCGATGGCATTTAACGCATCAGACAGCTGCTGCTCAATCAGGCCACCCATCGCCATAATGTGGTTACGGATCTGCTCAATTTCGTCATTGAACTGGCTGGAAATATGTTTGGTTAAATTCAGTTTATCCATAAAAACCTCTGCTTAAGTCGGGTGATTAACCAAAACGGCCAGTGATGTAGTCTTCAGTCTGTTGCTGAGACGGATTAGTAAACATCTTATTGGTCGCGTCATATTCCACCAGATTGCCCATATACATAAAGGCAGTATAGTCGGACACCCGCGCGGCCTGCTGCATGTTGTGGGTAACAATGACGATGGTGAAGCGCTCTTTCAGCTCGTTAATTAACTCTTCGATTTTTAACGTCGAAATCGGGTCCAGTGCAGACGCTGGTTCATCCAGTAACAACACTTCAGGCTCAATGGCGATAGCGCGGGCAATGACCAGACGCTGTTGCTGACCACCGGATAAACCAAAAGCATTATCGTGCAAACGATCTTTCACTTCGTTCCACAACGCTGCACCTTTTAATGAAGTTTCTACCACTTCGTCCAATACACGGCGGTCATTAACGCCCTGCAGACGCAGGCCATAAGCGACGTTTTCATAGATAGTTTTCGGGAACGGGTTTGGCTTCTGGAACACCATCCCAACCTGACGGCGCAGCTCAGCAACATCAACGGCTTTGTCATAGATATTCTGGCCATCGAGTAAAATTTTACCTTCGATGCGGCAGATGTCGACCAGGTCATTCATCCGGTTGAAGCAGCGTAACAAAGTGGATTTACCACAACCAGACGGTCCGATAAAAGCGGTCACGCGCTTTTCCGGGATCTGCATATTGATGGTTTTCAGCGCTTGGGATTCACCGTAGTAGAGGCGCAAGTCATTGACTTCCAGCTTGATTTTTTCATCTGCCAGATTCAGCTCACTGTAGCCGTTCAGAATTTGTTGTGTTGTCATACTTCAGTTCACTCTTAAAATTCAGTTCAGGTTCTGAGCGGGACGCTTGGCGCCCCGCCGGTTGGTGCCTGCCGGCACCCCTTGGATCTTTGGATTCTAGTCAGACTCGCTGCGATATTTTTCCCGCAACTTATTCCGTAAATGAATGGCAGCCATGTTCAACACCACAATCAGCAGCACCAGCACTAAGGCAGTGGCGTACAGCAGTGGACGCGACGCTTCAACGTTCGGGCTCTGGAAACCTACATCGTAAACATGGAAACCTAAGTGCATGATTTTCTGGTCCAGATGCACGAAAGGGAAAGTGCCGTCGACCGGTAAAGTCGGCGCCAGTTTCACCACACCGACCAGCATCAGCGGTGCCACTTCGCCGGCAGCGCGGGCAATCGACAAAATCAGCCCCGTCATCATCGCTGGTGTCGCCAACGGCACAACTACTTTCCATAAGGTCTCAGATTTAGTGGCACCAAGCGCCAGACTGCCCATCCGGATAGTGCTTGGGATCCGAGATAAACCCTCTTCAGTCGACACAATCACCACTGGCAGCGTTAACAAGGCCAGGGTCAAAGACGCCCAGAACAACCCTGGGGTACCAAAAGTTGGCGCCGGCAGTTTTTCCGGATAAAACAGCGCATCGATATTGCCGCCCATGATGTAAACAAAGAAGCCCAGACCAAACACGCCGTAAACAATAGACGGCACACCGGCCAGGTTATAAACCGAAATGCGGATTATCTTCAGCAAGGTCCCCTGCTTGGCATATTCACGCAGGTAAATCGCTGCCAGCACACCAAATGGCGTGACGATAATCGACATCAGGATTACCATCGTAATAGTGCCGAAAATAGCCGGGAAAATACCGCCTTCAGTATTGGCCTCGCGTGGGTCTTCACTGAGGAAGTTCCAGATAGACACCACATAGTGCACGGATTTATCCAGCAACGACATCTGGTTCGGCATGTGAGCATGCACGATGTTTGACAAGCTGATCGTCAGCTCCTTGCCTTCTGCTGTGACCACTTTCAGGCTGTCGCGTTTGGCCTGGGTATATAAATCTTCCAGCTTTTGTTGCAGCTGCGCATATTGCGCATCTAAAGCGGCCTGCTCTTCTGTCGCTTGCTGGGCATACTGGCTGATTTCTGCCGCAGTTGCGCCCTGTAACTCCATAGTTCTTTTACCCAGACGCAGCGCTTCCAGTGCTGTGTTTATTTTACCGATATCACCTTTTTCAATGTCGGTAATGTCATCGTGCAAGGCATTGGCGCGCGCCATCGCATCCTGTAAGGCCGGCCATAAGGCTTCGCCTTCAGCAATCACTTTATCCTGCTGCAACAGTTGCAGCGGGAAACCGTAGAAATTGCCCCACTCACGCCGTTCAATCACGATGGCGTTGGCAGGTTTTTCCCAACCAGTCAGGTCGTGATCTAAAAACCAGGCGAAATCACGGCCATAGACGTCGCGGTTGCCCAGTTTCAGCAAGTGCCGGGCATAACTTTCGGCATTATCCGGCAGCGCCACACCTGAATCTTTCAGCGTGACCGCACTGACCTGTTCAGTACGGACATGTTCGGCTAACAGCGTTTTTTTGCTGCCATCGGCCTGTACCGCTTCAACCCGTTGCAAGTCGGCTGGCCAGAAATGGCTGCCCCCCTGCACGGCAATCAGCCCCAACACGCCAATCACCATCACCAGACACAAAGCGATTGCACCGGCGTTTAACCAAATCCACGGAGTTCCCGTTTTAAACCAAGCTCTCATGCCGTTCACTCCGAATTACAGATTACTGAAGCGTTGACGTAACCGCTGACGAATCACTTCTGCCAACGTGTTGAAAATAAAGGTAAAGACAAACAGCACCAACGCGGCTAGGAATAACACGCGGAAGTGAGTACTGCCCACTGCGGTTTCGGGTAACTCCACCGCGATATTGGCGGACAAAGTGCGCATGCCTTCAAACAGGTTGAAATTCACCACCGGGCTGTTCCCGGTCGCCATCAGCACAATCATCGTTTCCCCAACAGCACGACCAAAACCAACCATCACAGCAGCGAAAATACCCGGGCTTGCGGTGGGTAACACCACGCCCATCATCGTCTGCCACGGTGTCGCCCCCAGCGCTAACGAACCTTGGGTTAAATGGCGAGGCACGTTAAACACCGCATCTTCAGCAATAGAGAAAATATTAGGAATGACAGCAAACCCCATCGCAATTCCGACCACCAGGGCATTACGCTGGTCATAAGTAATGCCATTGTCAGTAAACCACTGGCGCAGGCTGCCGTTGAAAAACAGCTGATCGACGGCCGGGCTTAAGCTGACACATAACCAGATGAAGCCGATGATCATCGGGATCAGGACCACCACTTCCCAGCCCAGACCAAAACGCTCACGCCAGCTGCGCGGGACAAAGCGCCACAGGTAAGCCGTCAATAACATCATCAGCGGCAACAGCAGCAGGATGGCAAAGACTGCACTTAAGTATTTTTCAACAAAAGGTGCCAGCCACAAACCGGCGAGGAAACCCAAAATTACCGTTGGCAGTGCCGCCATGATTTCAATAGTCGGCTTTACCTTGCCGCGCAGTTTCGGCGTCATGAAGTAAGCGGTATAAAGCGCACTCATGATGGCCAGCGGCGTAGCAAACAACATGGCGAACAACGCTGCTTTTAGGGTACCGAGCGCCAGTGGCACCAGGCTCATTTTTGCTTCAAACTCGTCAGAGCCTGAAGATGCCTGCCAGATATAGTCTTTTTCGCCACGGCCTTCGTACCAGACTTCATTCCACATCGCTTTCCAGCTCACGTCCGGGTGCGCATTTTCCAGCGTAAAACGCTGTACTTTGCCGTCGCCGGCAAAAGCCAGTAAAGCGGTGTTAATCGGGCTGATGGCAATGCGCTCAAAGCTTGTGCCTTCAGCCAGTGGTTCCAGCGACAAAGTGCGGGCTGAAGTACCGTAGTGAATGCCTAAATGACCTGAGGTATCCAGCGCCAGGAAGCCTTTGCGCGAGTACTCTGGTTCAATCTGGCGAATGGCCGCCGGATGCTGTGCAAAATCACGGATATGTTTTAAATGAAAATTGTTATGCTCGTCGCGTACCAAAAACCACTGGCTCAGGCTACCGTCTGAACTACCGACAATCAGCGACACGGCGCCGACCAGAAACTCAACCGCGGTGACCTGCTGCCCTTTTGCCACGGCATTGACGGCTTCGACATAACGCGCCTGCGCAGGATCTGTGACGTCGTAATAGTGAATCTTCTCGTTGCCTTCGGCGATGAACAAATTGTGTAACGTCGTATCCAGTAAGATCCGGCTGACATTGGCCGGTGCATCTGGCAGGGCGTAATCGGTACGAACCAACGTGGTTTCACCGGTCATAAACTCAGTTTGAGCTTCAAACACATGGTAACTGAGCTTGCCATCGGCACTGAAGGCCACTAATGCAGTGCCAGCACTGCCTTCCTGCACCGCCAGACTTTTCAGTGCCTGCCCGGGGTTTAAATCCAGCGGCGTTTCGCCAAGCGGATAAGTCACGACCGGCACCACTTTCCGTTTGTCGTTCGGGTAGCTCAGGTTGTATTCGTGTTTAATCACCAGCGCCTGGCCGTTGGACAAACCCAGTGCCAACAAGCCGGAACGGGGTTCGCCACGGGCAAAAGCTGAAATCGTGGTATTGGCAGGTAACACCAGCTGGACTTTCTCACCCGCAGCGCCTGTCATCGCATCAAAAAATGCCAGCTCGCCACTGGCGGAAACATTCAGACCGACTTCGCTGTAGCGTTCCAGATTGGTATACAGCGGTTTATCGCTGTTAATTTGGTAACTCTGCGCTGGCTCGACGCTTGCCGAAGAGAATATCGGCCCGACTTCGGAGAACAGATAAATGAAAATAGTCGCAAAAGCTGCGACCACGCTGATACCGGCAAAGGCGATGCCGTACTTGGACATTTTGTCTTTAAAACTGCGCCAACGGCGCAGACGGGCGCGTTTTTCACCACTTGGCAATAAGGATTGCCTTGCAGTAACTGGCGCTGACGTGGAGGTCTGTTGCATGTTTACACATCCAGGACTGACTTTTCGGATGCTGCAAAGCTTAGATGAGTTTTATGTCAGAAATATTACAAAGAGATTTTTTGTCATAATTTGGCAATATTCAACCGCCACCGCGCTGAAATCTCCGCTGCATGGCGACCTTGAGCCCCATCTCGAAACGTAAAAAGGCGCCCGTGGGCGCCTTGTTCAGTTGTTGATAATTATTTGATACCAAGCTCGGCCAGTGTTTTTGCCGCAACTTTGTTTGGTACCGGTACATAACCGTCACGTACCACAATTTCCTGACCGCGTTTTGATAACACCAGTTTGATAAATTCACGTTCCATTGGTGTCAGTTCTTTGTTTGGGTGTTTATTCACATAAACAAACAGGAAACGCGACAGCGGATATTTGCCATCCAATGCATGGTCTGCAGTTGGTTCAACAAATGGCGAACCTTCTTTTTTCGCTAATGGCAGCGCACGCACACCAGAAGTGACATAACCAATACCTGAGTAACCAATACCGTTGATAGATTCGCTGACGCCCTGCACTACAGACGCAGAACCTGGCTGCTCGTTGATGCTGGATTTAAAGTCGCCTTTACACAGTGCGTGTTCTTTGAAGTAACCATAAGTGCCTGATACCGCGTTACGGCTGTACATGGTGAAGTCACGGTTTGCCCAGGCGCCGTCCAGACCTAACTGACCCCAGCGTGTCACGTCTTCTTTGTAGCCACATTTACGGGTTGCCGAAAAAACCGCATCAACCTGTGCCATGGTCAGGCCTTTGATCGGGTTATCTTTGTTGACATACACAGCCAGTAAATCTACTGCAACCGGAACCGCTGTTGGCTTGTAGCCGAATTTGGCTTCAAATGCCTGAATTTCACTTGGCTTCATCGCACGGCTCATCGGGCCGAAGTTAGCAGTGCCTTCAGTCAGTGCTGTTGGCGCTGTTGAAGAGCCGGCACCCTGAATCTGAATATTCACATTTGGGTACAGTTTACGGTAATCTTCAGCCCACAGCGTCATCAGGTTATTCAGCGTGTCTGAACCGATGCTGGAGATGTTGCCTGATACGCCAGAGGCTTTCTGGTACTCAGGTAATGCCGGGTCGACTTTAGTCACCGCGGCGGTTTGAAAACTGAATGTTGCAGCAACCAGCGCCGCTGTAGATAAAATTTTAAAAGTTTTCACCTTAAAGTCCTCATGTTGGCATTCGCAGGCCTGTGCCTGAAGTTCACGCTTCGCATCATATGGCGTAAATATGACACTATTATGACGGATAAATCTGCAGCGCAAATTCCTGGAAAATCGATTAGTGGTGTTGTGTTTTCAAACCGACTGGCTATAGTTTTGGCAGGCTGGGCACCCGGACGTATCTGTTTTCGTAGCAGGGTCAAGCCCGCTCCATAACAAAAATTATATTTTTTAATGATATATATTTCACGCTGACTTTCGTTTTCAGCGAAGTATTAAAACAAGGAAATGCGCTATGAAGCAGTTGGTTTTAACGCTGATTGGTCAGGATAAAGCCGGCCTGGTCGAACAGCTTGCGACGTTAATTGCCGAATATCACGGCAATTGGACGGCCAGTAACCTCAGTCATCTGGCTGGTTACTTCGCCGGGATTTTACAGGTTGAAGTGGCAGAACAACATGTTGCGGCCCTGACCGCAGCACTGCAGCAAATGAAGGATCTGGATATCCGCGTACAGCATGGGGTGGACTCCCGCGTTAATCAGCAAAAACTGCTACGTTTTGTCATCACCGGCAACGACAGACCGGGCATAGTCCGCGAATTGTCGTCTGTCATTAAACATAAAGGTACCAATATCATCCATTTCGAGAGTTCAAAACAAAGTGCGCCAAATTGGGGCGTGCCTTTGTTTAATGCCATTGCCACAGTCGAATTACCGGAAGGGTTGAACAAAGACGAAGTGGTGCGGGCGCTGGAAGATATTGCGTCCGATGTGATGGTCGATGTCGAAAATCTGAACTGAGCTGCGTTGTGCCCAGAATAGCCCGTGCATCTTCAGACGTGACGGGCTATCTTATTCATAAATCTTTCATCAAACTGCCATAGATTAAGCGCAGGCCCCTCTCCCGCTGTGATGGAATCGGTATGGAATTACAACGCAATGCAGAACACCCGACACATTTTTTCCCGAAAGAACTGAGCTGGCTTGCCTTTAACGAACGTGTGTTACAGGAAGCGGCAGATGAACGCAATCCGTTGATTGAGCGGTTACGCTTTCTTGGCATTTACTCCATCAATATGGATGAGTTTTACCGGGTGCGGGTGGCGGATGTTAAACGCCGCATCATGCTGCAGAAGTACCATGATGAAGACGCCAGCCAGACTGAAGATTTATTAAAGCAAATTCAACAGTTTGTCTTACGGTTAGGCGCAAAGTTTAATGCCATCCATATGGACCTGCAGCTTGGATTGCGTAAGCACAATATTGAATTTATCGACCAGCATAAACTCAATGAATCACAAAGTGCCTGGGTAAAATCCTATTTCAAAGAAAAGGTGTTGCGGCATATTTCGCCTATTTTGCTGTCAAACGAACACCTGCAGCTGTCAAAACGCCTCGAGGATAACGCCACGTACCTGATGGTCGAAATGACCGGCAAAGGCAAACCTGAGTACGCCATAGTACAGGTGCCGACCGACGATGTGTCGCGGTTCCTGGAGCTGCCAATCGCACTGAACCGCACCAAACGCAAAGGGCGGTACCGCCATCAGTTTATGATGCTTGATGACGTGATCATTCACTGTCTGCACGATTTGTTCGCCGGTTTCTTTGATTTCTGTGAGATCCAGGCCTATTCGATGAAGCTCACCAAAGACGCCGAATATGACCTGAGTGAATCGCTGGATCAGAGCCTGCTGGACAAAATGTCACACGGCATCCGGCAACGACTGGAGTCTGAGCCGGTGCGGCTGGTGTATGACGTGAACATGCCAGAGCATATGCTGAAGATTTTGCGCAAATTGCTCGGCGCCAATACCTTGGACGCGCTGATCCCCGGCGGACGCTACCGCAACTTTAAAGATTTTATCAGCTTCCCTTATACCGGCCATGCCAGCCTTGAGTTTCCGCCACTGCCACCATTGCCAAGCCCGGACTTTGAGCAATACAACACGACTTTTGATGCGATCCGCAATCACGATGTGTTACTGCACTACCCGTACCATAACTTTACTTATTTCACCGAATGGATCCGGCAGGCGTCTTTTGACCCAAAAGTAAAATCCATCAAGATGACCATGTATCGGGTGGCGAAAAACTCCCGGGTGATCCATTCGTTGCTGGATGCGGTGCGTAATGGCAAAAAAGTCACTGTAGTTGTTGAGCTCAAAGCCCGCTTTGATGAAGAAAACAACATTCAGTGGGCGCGGCGTATGACACAGGCCGGTGTCCAGGTGGTGTTTGGCCTGACCACACTAAAAATCCACTCCAAACTCTGCATTATCAGTCGTGAAGAAAAAGGCGGCCTGGTGAAATATGCCCATATCGGCACCGGCAATTTTAATGAAAAAACCGCCCGGATTTATACCGATATGAGTCTGTTCACCTGCCATACCGAAATTTGTGACGAAGTAGATCAGGTGTTTGAGTTTGTCGAATACAGCTATAAGCCATTTGTATTCAAGCATTTAATTGTCTCTCCCACCTGGAGCCGACCTAAGCTGAACAGCTTAATTCAACGGGAAATCGACTTTGCTTTGAGCGGGCGCAAAGCTGAGATCCTGTTAAAACTGAATAATCTGGTCGATGACCCGATAGTCGAGATGCTGTATAAAGCCAGTCAGGCTGGGGTTAAAGTGCGGATTATCGTGCGGGGTATGTGCTCTTTAATCCCTGGCATCCCAGGTAAAAGCCACAATATTAAAGTGATCAGCGTGTTAGATCGTTACCTGGAACATGCCCGCGTTTATCAGTTCTTTAATGGCGGCGATATCGATTTGTACCTGTCGTCGGCCGACTGGATGACGCGTAATATCGAACAGCGGGTCGAAGTGGGCGTACCGATCTATAATGCGCGGATTAAGCAACAAATTATGACGATCCTCGATTTGCAGTGGAATGACAACGTCAAAGCCAGGCTAATCGACAGCGATCAGAGCAACCCCTATGTCAAAAGGGGCAACAAAAAAAGTATCAGGTCTCAGCAGGCGATTTATGACTATCTCGCCAGTCAGCAGCTGGGACCGACCATACAGGCAGATTTATGACCCATTTGACGCCCAATGCATTGTCAGCCGCGGAACTTATCGCGGCTGTTGACCTTGGCTCGAACAGTTTCCACTTGGTGATAGCACGCATTGTCGATGGCGCCTTGCAATTGCTGCACCGGGAAAAACAAAAAGTGCAGCTGGCCGACGGGCTGGATGAACAACAGATGCTTAGCGACGAAGCAATGCAACGTGGCCTCAGCGTCTTACGTCAGTTCGCTGTCACCTTAAAAGATATGCCGCCGCAAGCGGTGCGGGTGATCGCCACTTATACACTGCGTCGCGCCAAAAACAGCGCCCGCTTTTTACAACAGGCACAGGATATCTTCCCATTTCCGATTGAAGTGATCGCAGGTCAGGAAGAAGCCCGTCTGATTTATCAGGGTGTGGCACATTTCGAAACTTACACGGGTCAGCGCTTAGTCATCGATATCGGTGGTGGCAGCACTGAGTTTGCCATTGGCGTGGATTTTCAGCCGCTGAAACTGGCGAGCCGCAATATGGGTTGTGTCAGTTTTGCCAAATTTTTCTTCCAGAAGGGCAAAATCAGTCCAAAACGCTTTGAGCGTGCCTTGTTGCTGGCCGAACAGGAACTGGAAAATATTTACACCGGTTATAAAGCCACTGGCTGGCAGCAGGCTGTTGGTACTTCAGGTACCATTAAAACGATTAAAGACATCGTCAGTGGTCTTGGCTGGCACCCGCACGTCATTCGGCTGGAACATCTGGAAAAACTGCAGCAACTACTGCTGCAGGTGGACCATTGTGACGATTTAAATCTGCCCGGACTGACCGACGGTCGCTAGCAGCTGCTGG
>CBFGPY010000014.1:0-13399 GCA_965650755.1 uncultured Chromatiaceae bacterium
CCGTTTCCTGTGCTACCTATTGCTACTATTCGTTGTGATGGTGATTGAACGCAAGATATCATCCGCAAGCGTAACAATTGCAGTTTTAGTTTTAGGTGAGGGCGTGCACCTTTTTTTTATAGAACCATTATATGAAATAGCAAAGTACCCGCAGATTATAAGTAAATTTGGCTGGTATGGTTCATGGTTGGCCATAGATACATTTATATTATTCATTCTATATGAAGCCCATTTGAAAATGAAACTACGTGTTACCACAATGGCTCAGTTCTATGGCGCATCACTTTTGTTCTTTAACGTTTGCCAAACAATAGATTTCATTGATAGAGCCTCATTTAAAACGAACGCATTCTCTCAGTTTTATCAGTACGGTATATTCTCTGTAAACATGGTACTACTTCCAGCAATGATATTTCTTTGGTTACACCAAATTCGCCTACAGAAAACCAATTACGGAACATAAAAATGGAAATGTTACTTATATTCATTATGCTTGTTCTACTACTGGTTAGTTTTACTATCTTCGTGAAGTTAAGAGGCCTGAGTGGCGAACCTCAAATCTACGCCGAAGTCGCCAGTGAACTGCAGCAGCGGGCGCATGATTTGTTGGTGCGTAAAGATCATATTGAAGCCCGTACTCATCTGGATTTAGCCGATGAAAACGAACGCTGGAAAAACGATTTGGCGCAGTATATGGAAGATTATGAGCAAGAAGCGCTGGCGCGCCGGCGGATCCATCTGGGGCGTTAAACTCGTGGCTGCTTGTACTGCGGCGATGTATAAAAAATGCAGTGGTGGCACTGCATTTTTTATTATCCCGGTAAACCCCAAAAACCGGAATTAACCACCCGTATACGGCCCGGTCCCCGGCAATATATCCAGCATGGCGCGTGTAACCATCGGCGGAAACACGGTTAAATGGTCTTCGCCATCCAGCACTTGTGTTGTCACTTGAAGCCCTTTAACAGGCCCTAACAGCTTGGCAAAACGCTGCATATCACCAACTAAATCGGTTTTGTTGTGTCTGACCGTTGGTCCGGGTTGCTCGTAACCACCACTGTAGAGCCAGATTTTCGCGCTGATACCAGCCGGTTTTGCCTGCAACAACGCTGGCGCCTGATGCAATAACTGATGTTGATCAAACCATAACGACGGGCTGCTCAGCACATAATGGCTGAAATGCTCTGGCTGGTGCAGTAACAGATAAGTCCCCAGCAATGCACCATACGAATGACCAAGATAAATCCGGCGTTGCCGGTCTATGCGGTATTGCTGCAGCAACATTGGTAACACCTGTTTTGTGATAAAACCGGCAAAGGCCGGCGCATTACCATAAACCGGTGCGCTGTAATTTTCGCCAGCTTTGGACGGCCGCGCTTTCACGTCAGAGGTCGTGTAATCACGGCTGCGGCTTTCAGCCGGTGTGTCCGTATCCGGATAAGCCAATCCAACCAAAATAAAATCTTCGATATTCCGGCCCTGCTGGCCAACCCGGTTGCGGATACTGCGAATGAGCGGAAAGGCATAAGGCGCGTCGGTCACCAGCAGCAGCGGATAAACTTGTTTGTTACTGCTATAAGACTTCGGCACATCGACCCACACTGGATAAGTGCGCCCCTGAAAACTCAGCTCGTAAACAGCGGTACCACTGAGCGACACTTGTGGCGCTTGCGCCGCCTGCAGTGCAAAACTGCAGACCAGAAACAACAGTACCTTCAATCCATGGAAACCGCGCCAAAGCATCTGCAGCAACATCATTTAGCCCCCTTTTTGGCCGTGCCCTGCTTTTGTTTCGCCAGTTGTGGCCCCGGCAAAACCTGCTGCCAGAACCAGCCGGCCAGTTTGCCGGTAACATCCGCTTCAGCATTGGTCAGCAGCACCAGGCCGTAACCGGTCGATGGCGAATAAGCAATATAAGGCCGGTAACCGTCGACCACGCCAGCGTGGTAATACAGCCGGTCGTCGCCAAATTGCACCATGCGCCAGCCGCGCCCGTACCAGGCAGTGGCATTGCGGTATTGTTGCCAGACCGGCCAACGCGGCTTACCCGGCATTTTCACTAATGGCTGCTGTAATTGACTGAGCAGCGCCGGCGAGAATACCTCAGGCCGGTACCCCAGCATCGCAATCAGATACTGCGACAAATCCCGTGCACTGGCATTCACGCCGGCTGCGGCCGGAAAACGATAAAAATTCGCTTTGGGTTTCACGGTGCGCCAGCCTTTACCACCGCGCTGATGCGGCAGCGCTTTATTGCGGCTGGCCAGCAGGCCGGTCAGGCCATAAGAAGCTGTATGCATCTGCAGCGGACTGAATACTTTGTCGCTGACCAGACTTTCATAGGACCGGCCGGTACTTTGCTCCGCGGCACGGCCCAATAGGCCAAACAATACGTTCTGATAGCTGTAACACCGTCGTGGCGGGCAGACCGGCGCCAGTTCTGCCAGCCGAGGCAGAATTTCGGCCGGTGTTTTGTTGGCTTCAATTAAATCTTCAAAGGCGTGCGCCCAGAAACCAGAGCCTTGTGACAATACACTTTCAACATTGACCTGCTGCTCAATTTGGGAATTTTTGAGCCTTAATTCAGGAACATAAGCTTTTAGGGGCTGCTGCAAATCCAGTTGCCCCTGCTGCGACAGCTGCACCAGTAAATTACCGGCAAAGGTTTTAGACACAGACGCCAGCCGAAACACCGTATCCGGATTGACCCGCGCCTGTTCACCGACAGCGCGCACACCGTAGCTGCCGAGCGCCAGCACTTGATCCTGATAAACGATGGCATAGGCACCACCCGGCACTTTGGCTTGTTGCAGCTGCGCATTAAACTGCTGCTGAAATTGCGCCGATAACGCCGGATCTGCAGCAGCCTGTACCTGACTAATAAGCCCCAGACTACAAAACCCGGCCACCGACAATAACCGGAAAAAACGGGACAACTTATTCACCCGTGGCTCCTTGTAAAGTATTCAGAGGTAGCAGGTTGGCCGGATCAATCCGTTCACCTGCCTGGATCAGTTCCAGATGTAAATGCGGACCTGTGGTACGGCCGCTATTGCCTAAAGTGCCGACGGACTGACCCGCTTGCAGCTGCTGGCCCGGTTGAACTGTGACGGCATCCAGATGGGCATACATCGACTGATAACCACCACCGTGGTCTATCAGCACCACATTCCCCAGATTCGGGTGCAGGCTGCCGCTGCCGCTAAGCAGCACTTTTCCGGCTGCCACCGCCAGCACCGGCGTGCCGCGCGCAGCAATAAAATCAAGACCACCATGGGGTTTATTCTGGCGAAAACTGTGGACCTCACCAAACCAGGAGCCGACGTGGCCATGTTGGAGTGGCGCCCGCCATTGCTGTGGCGCCAGACCGGTCAGTTCTGTTTTCAGCACCAGCGCCGGCAGACTGAGGCTAATTAGCGCCAAAGCAAACACACTCAACTGCCGGCCGGACAACATCGGTACCGGCTGTAAAATATGCTGCAGACGTTGTTGTAATACCTGCGCCGGGCCAGTCCCGGCGTTAGCCTGCAGCCAATGCCGGCTGTCAAATGCCTGTTGTTGGGCGCGGATCACCGCGAGCAAAGTCCGGGCATACAAGCTGCGCTGCCGGGGATGTTGGCGCAGCACCCAGTGGTCGACCGCATGTTCCATCGCCGACTGATAATGTTGCTCCAGCCGCCGCAGCGCCGGATTAAACCAGCATAAAGCGCACAGCAGCCGCCAGCTCAACAGCCATAGCGGGTCACGTCTTTGCAGATGTTGCAGTTCATGCCACAGCAACAGTCGCTGCTGGGCTGGCTGCATTTGCCAAAACCAATCCGGTAACCAGAGTGTGCCCTTTGTGATCCCGCTGACAAAAGGGCTGCCACCGTGCGGCAACTGTTTGATTTGTAAAGGCTGACGACGCAGCGCCTGCGCCAACGCCGGATCCGCTGCCACCAGGGCGTGTAACCGCTGCGCCGGCAACGGCAGAGATAACTGATGCAGGCGCCGCCACAAAAGCCATTGTCGCGCAGTCAGGACAGCGGACAGCACAGATCCTGCCAGCAGCAACCAAAAAGCCAACTCCGGCAACCAGGCCTGCAGCGGTTGTTGTTCCAGCCAGCCCGGATGCGCCGGCAACGCCAGCAAAGGGCTCACGCCCTGATCATGTGCGCTCAGCCACAATGCCGGCAATACAACACTTTGTTCAGGCCAGGGCAAAAACGGCAACAATGACACCAGCAACATCAGCGGCGCCAACTGCGTTGCCGCGCTTAGCCGCAGCGTATAACGCCGGCCAAGTTGTAATAACCCGGCCAAAACTGAAGTCCACAATACCCAGCATAACAGCAGCAATAACAGGTTCAGCATGGCTCGTCCCCTTGCTCCAGCTGTTGCAGCTGCTGCTCCAGTGCCTGTAAATCCTCTGCACTTAACAGAGCACTATTGGCAAACATCGCCAGCGGCAATGGTTGTTTCAGCTCCAGCACCCGGCTGGCGAAATCCTGCGCCAGCGCAGCTAAAGTTGGGACCTTGGCGACCAGCGCGGCGTAGCTGTTCTGATTACCTTGTTGCACCAGTTGCAGCAGGCCTTTGTCGACCATGCGCTCCAGCGTTTTGCGAGTGGAGGAATAACTCCAGTCCAGCACATCGGCCAGCTGATCATGCAGCTCGCGGCCGGTCTGTGGCTGTTGTTGCCAGAGTAATTTCAGTATTTCCAGTTCAGGTGCTGTCGGTTGCATCCGCGACTCCCGGCATGTTCGATGAACACATGCTGCGACAACTGTCGCAGCTTGGCAAGTAAAAAATGCGACAGTTGTCGCAGCTATTATCTGATTGCATAAAAAGCCAGCAGAACCCATGGAAACAGCCGCCGGCAACAGTGCGGTTTGACAGATTTTTCACAAAACCCGCATTATGCTGCGCAGAACCCGTGATCCCGGAACAGTCCATGCCACAGCCTGCTTCAGCCCCAACCGTTTTTCCCGGCAGAACTTTGCGTATTTTATTGGTGGAAGACGAACCGGCACTGGCGCGCAATATTCTCGATTATCTGCACCTGTGTGGCCATCAGACCGACTATGCGGCCGACGGCAAACTTGGCCTGCAACTGGCGCTGCAACAGCAATTTGATGTGATTTTGCTGGATTTGATGTTACCGCGGCTGGATGGCCTCAGCCTGTGCCGGCAACTGCGCACCCACGCGAGCCGGCATACACCGGTGCTGATGCTGACCGCCCGCGACACGCTGGCCGACAAAACCGATGGGTTTTATGCCGGTACCGACGATTATCTGACCAAACCTTTTGCCCTGGCCGAACTGGCATTGCGTTGTCAGGCGTTAGCGCGACGCAATGAGCCGCAGCAATATAACCTCGAGATAGGCCCACTCAGGCTGGACCGGCGCACCCTGCAGGCGTGGCGCGATGACCAACTGCTGCAACTGTATCCGCTTGGCTTTCAAATCCTGCAGCTGCTGGCCGCAGCCTATCCGGCGGTCTTACACCGGCAGCACCTTACTGACCAGCTCTGGCCGGATGAAGCGCCGGATTCAGATGCGCTGCGCAGTCATATTTATCTGCTCCGCCAACAGCTCGACAAACCTTTCGCCTGGCCACTGTTACATACAGTACACGGCGTTGGTTTTGTACTGCGCCTGCCGGAGCAACCATGACAAATGACAAAAAGACCTCGCTCAGTCTGCGCATCCGCGCCGCCTTTTTACTGTTGGTGCTGGCCTGTGGTTTATTGTTTGGCCTGCTGATGCTGGTGTTTGTTTACACCACCGAAGATGCATTGTTTTACCAGCGGCTGGACCAGGAGATCGCCCGCCAGCAATTATTGCCAGCGCCCGTGCCGCCGCTGGACTCACATCTGCAGCTGTTTCAGTCCGCCAGCCAGTTTCCAGCGGATTTGGCGGCGGCTTATCAGGCCGAGCCCAACGCGTCTGAACTGCCCGGCACAGCTGGCCGGCATTATCACTTACGGCGCTGGTCGCATTCGGCGCAGCCGCAGCCTTTGTTTCTGGTCACTGAAGTCAGTCAGCAACTGGTGGTCAGGCCGGTGCTGCGCACTATGCTGACGGTCTATGGCAGTCTGCTTGCGGTGTTTTTACTGTTGGCGCTGGGCCTTGGCTGGTATCTGGCGCGACGTGCCAGCCGGCCACTGCAGCAACTGGCGCTGCTGGTGCAGCAAGAGCCGCTGCCAACAGGCTTTGCCAGCCAGTTTCAGGACCAGGAGATCAGTCTGCTGGCGCAAAAGCTGGAGCAAAGTATGCTGCGGCTGCAGCAGTTTGCCGAGCGCGAACGTTTATTCAGCCGCGACGCCAGCCATGAGCTACGCACGCCGCTGGCGGTGATCCAAAGCAGCTGTGAGTTATTGCTGCTCAACCCGCCCGCCGATGCTGATGCCACGCGGCGGCTGCAGCAGATCGCCAGCGCCTGCACGCAGATGCATCTGCTGATCCAAAGTCTGTTATTGATGGCACGCGAAGCTGAGGTTTCGGTCATGAGTCCGGTTTTTCTCGCTGCGACTGTGCAGCAACTGTGGCAACAACAGCAACAATGGCAGCCAAGGCCAGAACTGACGTTGCAGTTACAGCTGCCAGAGACCCTGACTTTCATAGCACCGCCGGAATTGTTGCAGCTGCTGTTGAGCAATCTGCTGCAGAATATCTGGCGTCATAGCGCCGCTGGTACTGTCTGCATCAGTGCCGGTGACTACTGGCTGCAACTGGAAAATCCACGCACAATCGATCCGGGCGCTGCCAGTGCCTTATCCGGTTTTGGTCAGGGCATTGCGCTGCGGCTGGCGCAGGCTTGTGCGCTGGAACTGCACAGTGAAGCGACACCGCAGTTGTGGCGTAGTCGCTTGTGCCGCCAGTCTGCACAGGCTGACTGCAAACCACCGGTTTGACATAAATTTCACCTGACAATCGGCACACTCTGGTCTTTGCTGAACCACCGTGGAGCGCCCATGTTACGCCGTATCCTGTTATCCATCGCCCTGCTGCTGGGCCTGTTTTTACTAAGCGCAGCAGCGCTCATCCTGTTGCCACTCCCAGACCCACCGGGTCCTGTCTACAGCCACTCGCATATCGTGCTGGATCAGGTGCATATCGTCGATACCCGCAGCGGTGAGATCCAGCGCGACCGCGCGATTTGGATCAAACAAGGCCGCATTGAGCAAATCACCGCAGCCGGTGTTTCAGTGCCCGCGGATTATCATTATGTCAACGGCCGTGGTCGTTATGTGGTGCCTGGCCTTTGGGACAACCACAGCCATAGCCTGAAACTGTCACCGCAACTGCATCATCCGCTCTATCTGGCGCATGGCGTCACTTATCTGCGCGATATGTCCGGCTGTATGACTGCAGACGACAGCATGGCCGCCTGTGCTGCCGATCGCCGGCGCTGGAGCCAACAAGCCCGCAGCGATCAGCGCAGCAGCCCGCTTTATCTGCAACAAAGCAGTTTTGCGCTTAATGGCGGCGCTGAAGTGCCGGCCGATTTTCCGGCCTTTTTACGCCTGCAAAGTGCCGCCGATGCCACAAGGCTGGTCCGGCACTATCAGACTCATGGTGTTGATACACTGAAAACCTATGAACTGTTAAGCCCAGAGCAATATCAATGGTTGAGTGCAGCTGCCGCCAGCGCCGGTATGCAACTGGCTGGGCACCAGCCCTGGCGCCTCACACTGGCCGATTTGATCCAGGCGCGCCAGCGCAGTATCGAACATGGCCGGTTGTTTTTGTTCGAATGCTCCAGCGTTGCCATGCAGCTCAAGCAGCAGCCGATGCGGCAAGGGCTCATCAACAGTGACGTCTGGCGACAAATTCTACAAAGTCAGGACCCGGCCATGTGCCGGCAAAAAATGCAGGATATGGCTCAAGCCCGCATCTGGTGGAGCCCGACTTTATTGACGCTGCAACTAGGCGCCAAAGCGGCAGATCCGGCTTTTCGCCAGGACCCGCGTCTGGCGCAGGTGCCCTGGCTGCTGCGCAAGCTCTGGCAGGCTGATGCTGACAGCATGCAACGCCACGGCCTGGACCAGCAAGGCCGGCCTGTGCATGCAGAACTGCTGAAATTGGCACAGCAACAGCTGAAACAAGCGGTGGCGCTGGGGGTGCCGATCCTGGCTGGTACTGACACGCCGGACAGTTTTGTTTTTGCCGGCAGCGGCCTGATTGATGAGCTTGAACTTTATACCCAAGCCGGTCTGACGCCGTTGCAGGCGCTGCAAAGTGCAACCTTATGGCCGGCGCAATATGCTGGAGCAGAGGCGAGCGCCGGCTCAGTCGAAGTGGGTAAAGAGGCGAATTTACTGTTACTCGCCGCAAATCCACTGCAGCAAATACAGACATTGCGTCAGGTGGAAGGGTTAGTGTTGGCCGGGCATTGGTACGACAAAACCCGGCTGAAAGCGCTGCAGGCTTTTAGCCTGGAACAAGCCGGCAGCCTGACTATCAACCTGCAGCTCGCCTGGTCGGCGCTGCGCAGTAGCCAGTTCCGTCAGCAATTTGCTGATTAAACCCTGCTACTCGCCGGCACTGGCTTTGGCCGATTTCACCGGCGCAGCGGTTTTGCCGGTTTTGCTGGTTTTACTGGTGCTGACTGCAACCTTAGTGGCTGGTGCTTTTGCCTTTGCAGCAGTTTTTAGCTGTTTGGCTTTTTTCGCCGGTGTCGCTTTGGCGACTTTGGTGGTCGCAGTGCGTTTTTTTGCCTTCGCTACCTGTATTTTCGCCTGCTGTTGGCTGGCTGCCGCCTGACGCTGCATTTCAACTAAAGCCTGTTTACGCTCCTGCGGATTTAATGGCAGCAACGCAATCGGGTCCTGCGGCACACTACCACGCCAGAGTTCAAAGTGCAGATGCGGTCCGGTGGCTCGCCCCGTCTGGCCGACCAGGCCAATCTGCTGGCCGGCTTCCACCCATTGGCCGAT
Source organism: uncultured Chromatiaceae bacterium (assembly GCA_965650755.1). Taxonomy (GTDB): domain Bacteria; phylum Pseudomonadota; class Gammaproteobacteria; order Enterobacterales; family Alteromonadaceae; genus Pararheinheimera. The sequence goes on from CBFGPY010000014.1 coordinate 8,923, forward strand.
TTGCACATCAAGCCGGGACAAATGCGCCGACAAGCTGGTCAGCTGGTCGCCATGTTCAATCAGCACCGCGTTACCAAAGGCTTCGCTGAGACTGCTGTTATCGGCGCTTAACACCACGCCTGAGCTTGCAGCAAATACCGGGGTGCCACTGGGCGCGGCAAAATCGACGCCATGATGCTGGCGATTGCGGCTTTTGACGATGTAACGGGCAAATGATGCGCTGATGCGGGCGCCGGGTAACGGATGGACAAAAGTCACAGGGCCGCGCTGCTGCGTCACAGTTTTTTCTGCCACCGGCGGTGGTGTGACCGGCGGTGCGCTGGCGCAGCCTGCCAGCAGCAGGAGCCATGCCAACATCAGACCAACGCCATGCAGACGCCGGGGTTGCAACAATAAACGCATAAAAAGTGATTCCGGCCAACCTGGGTCAGCGTCTGAGTTTAAGGTTTCACACGCCGACACTTCGGGCAAGGCGTGGCTTTGTTGCCAAACAGTGTCGCTGGATCAACGACTTCCGGCAAGCTCCCACCGCAGATCAGCTTAGTTTCTGCACCGCTTAAACAACAAATGCTGTTAAACTTTTATCTTTTATTCCATTTGGATATATAAAAACCGCATGACAGCGCTTGTCATGATATAAAAAATCGCTACAATGCGCGACATCTGGACGGCTAAACATCTATTTAGTGCCAGATACGAATATCACCCTGCACATGCTCACCGGTCAACCGGAAGCCTGGAAATCGTAGTAAGAAGGATTCCGACCATGTTGCCAGTTCAACAGTTACCAAACGCCGATACCAGCGTTCATCGCACCACTTGCACGCCAACCTCAACTTGTTGCCTGCTGCCAGCACGAATGTGTTGCTGATCTTCTGTCCGGCCTGAACCGCGCGCCGTATTTGGACGCAGCGTTTGGCCAGCCTGTTTTCCCCTATTGACTGACTGCTCTTGCGGTCTAATTCGCTGAGATTTGCAGCCCCGCTGCGAATGCACTCGGCACCGAATTTTATTGAGGTTTATCATGCGTTTTACCCCACATTCCCTGACGCTGCTCGCCAGCGCCATCGCTGTTGCTACGCCGGCATTCGCCACTCCTGCTGCAGAAGCAGCTGCCGAAAGCAAAGTTGAGCGTATTCAGGTCACCGGCAGTTTTATCAAACGCAGCCAGCAGGAAGATGCCACGCCACTGCTGCAAATCGACGCCGATGCGATTGCCGCCAGCGGCAAAGTGACGCTGACCGACGTCCTGCGCGACTTGTCGGTCAATTCCGGCAATAGCTTTGACGAACAATATACCGGCAGCTTCTCCGCCGGTTCGGCTTCGATTGGCCTGCGTGGCTTAAGCCCGAAAAACACCCTGGTGCTGGTCAATGGTCAGCGCCTGTCGAACTATGGTTTTGCGCTCAATACCCAAGACACTTTTGTCGACCTCAACGCTTTACCTTTAAGTGCGGTGAAACGCATTGAAGTGCTCAAAGACGGCGCTTCATCGGTCTATGGTTCAGACGCCATCGCCGGTGTGGTCAATATCATTTTAAAAGAGCAAATCACCGATACTGAGCTGTCGCTCAGCACCGGCCGCGCCACCCAGGGCGGCCTTCAGCAGTATGGGTTAGGCCTGTCGACCGGCATCGGCGAAGTGGCACAGGACGGTTATAACCTGAGCCTGACACTGGATTGGTTTGACCGCGCCCGTTTGGATGCCAGCGAACGCGACTTATTAAAAACCGGCGATTTCCGCCATTTACCCGGTGGCAAACTGGCCGGCTGGAGCGCACAAGGTGCCAACTCTTTGGCTAATCCATCGTTACCGCAGGCACTGGCCAACTGCCCGGCCGGCAGCGAAAAACGGCCATGGAGTGATTTCACGCCAGGGCGCAAAGGCGAAGTCTGTGCATTTAACGCCCAGCCGTTTAATACGCTGCAGCCGGAAGTGACGCGCCGGCAATTATCACTGCAAGGCACTGTGGCGCTTGGTGAAAACTTAACTGGTTTTGCTGAGTGGTTGTACAGCGACAACGATTCAGCGATGTTGTTTGGCGCACCGCTGACCGTCGGCGCCGGCCTGCGGGCTTATAATCCGGCCAACGGCACTTTGACTGATATTCCGGTTTTACTACCTGTTGGTCACCCGGACAATACTGTTGCTACGAGCACAGGCAAACCGCTGGCGATTGAATACACGCTGTTTGATTTAGGCCCACGCACTAAAGCCAACAGCCAGCAGTTCAGCCGCCTGCTGACCGGGCTGAAATATCAGGGCGAGGTCTGGGATGCGCAGCTGCAACTGTTGCAATCATTCAGCCATCAGCGCGAATATGTGGACAATTTCGTCAATCGTTTTGAATTTGAAAAAGTATTAAAAGACGGCAGCTACCGCTTTGACGGCCGCCAAAACAATGCCGAAGTACTGAATCGCCTGCGTTTGCAAACGCGCCGGCCAGGTGAATACGAAATTAATTCAATCAACGGCAGCGCCAGCCGCGATTTATGGGACAACGACTATGGCACAGTCGCCATCGCCACCGGTTTTGACCTGCGTAAAGAACGGATGGATGCCGGCACGTCGCCGCAGGTGTTGTCCGGTACTGAACTGCGCCCGGCGATTAATCTGGTTAAAGGTGAACGCACGGTCAGCGCGGCTTTTGCTGAGCTGAGCCTGCCGCTGTACACCGACCTGACCGCCAGCATCGCCGGTCGACTGGACCACTATGACGATTTTGGCCGCGCCTTTTCGCCCAAAGCTGGTGTGCATTATGTGCTGGCCGAAGACTGGCTGCTGCGCGCCTCCTGGTCGCGGGGTTTCCGCGCGCCGTCTTTACCGGAAATTGCCGACAGCAATACCATCAGCTACGGCACTGTGATTGACCCGAACGACCCGCTGGAACCGGGCAGCCGCCGCGGTTACACCCAGCTGCGCGGTGGGAACCCGCTGCTGCAACCGGAACGTTCCACCAACAGCAATGCCGGTGTGATCTGGTCGTTCAGCAAACAAGGCAGCATCGGTATTGATGTATTCAGCATCGAACAGCAGGACATTATTGCCGGCGACAGCGCGCAGTATGTGGTAGACCACCCGGAACTGTATGCCGACCGTATTTTGCGTGATGCGCAGGGCCGCTTACAGATCTTAAAAAACCAGTACACCAATCAGGGCAGCCGCGACACCCGTGGCGTCGATATCGACTTTAACTACCGGTTTGAGCTGAGCAATGGCCATAGCCTCAGCCTGAAAACAGTCTGGTCTCATCTGCTGGATTACAAACAGGCGCTGGTCGCCGGCCAGCCGGTGCTGGAAGGCGCCGGCAATAACCAGTTTGGCGCACTGCCGGCCTGGAAGAGTAATAACAGTCTGATTTGGCAACACAGCGATTGGCAAGCCAGCCTGACGGCAGCTTTTACCAGCGGCTATCAGCAAAAAGTCGCGACGGCGGCGAGTAACCCGGGGCTTCGCAGTGACATCAGCAGCTTCACGCAGTGGGACAGCCAGCTGAGTTACCGTGGTATTGCCAATACCCAAATCAGCTTCGCAGTGCAGAACCTGCTGGATCGTGACCCGCCGTTTGACCCAAGCGCCGGCAGCGATTACACCGACACCACGCAATACAACCTGCGTGGCCGGCAAGTCAGCCTGACCGCCAGTTATCAGTTCTGAGTGAAGCCCCGCTGCGCCGATGCGCAGCGGGGCTTGTTGCTTTGCCAGCCACAGGCATTATTTTGGCAGCTCACGCCCTGGCTCATAGCCGTCATATCGTGGTAACTGTGCATCCAAATCATCCCAGCAGGCGCGGGACGAGACAAAGTTATGGGAAACCGGTCGTTCGCTGATCTCGGAATCTAAAATCCCTAACCGCAAGCGTATCTTATCGGGCACCTGTGCATTGCTGCTATACACCGGCGACGCGCAAATGCGGCAAAAATGCTTCTTTTTGCCCGGCGATGTCTCAAAAAAGCCCAGTGTTTCCTGACCGGAGCGGACTACAAAATCACTGAGCGCGACAAAACCATTAGTGGCATATGCAGTACCGCTGCTTTTCCGGCACAACGAGCAATGGCAGTGAATGATGGCACTAATGCCGCCGTGGATCTCAATGCGCACAGCGCCACACAAACAACTCCCCTGATACATAGAACTCCCTGACAGTCCGCCGGACAAACTGGTTTTACAAGGTAACGAAGGCGCCCGCCACAGGCAAGCACCCTGCATGACGAAAAAAGCCTCCGATACCAGCCACGTCGCGGCACGGAGGCTAAGGCTAGCTATTTAAGAGGGTAATGGCGTCCACCACAGACTGACGGCGATCAATGCGAGCAACAGTGCCTGTCCCCGGCCTAACCAGCGGCGTACTGCAGGCTTTGGATTGGCCCGCATACCAAACCGGACCAGGCTGAGCCAAAAGGTATGAGCCAGCACAGAACAACCAACGAAGATCAGCGTCAGGCCGGCAAACTGTGGAGCCGCCGGCTGCTGCAG
>CBFGPY010000015.1:0-13278 GCA_965650755.1 uncultured Chromatiaceae bacterium
TAAACGTCGGTGGTGTAAACTATCTTTGTGACAATCGCTGTGTAGTGCATATGTCTTTTGTTCCACCAAGAGTTAGAGATTGCTGTGGTGGAAAATCCTGGATCGAGCAACCAAACGACTAACAAACGTCATAATCAATACAAATAACCATTCTTATTTTCAGGCCGCAGGGAGTTAAATTAAAATTTCATACGGCCTCTATTTGAAATTGACCCTCAATTTATATCGGTTAAACGATTCATTTGTTTTAAGAATCGCCCGAAATACGTGACGGGCCCCTAGGGCAAGATCACGAACGTTTTGTGACCATTGAGCCTGAAAATTGTAGCCGTAGCCGGTTGATGATCAATTACTGCTTTTTTTTGCCAAGGCAACCGCGCTGTACAATATAAGGCAGCAATGCTGATTTGGGTTTCAAACAGCTTTGTTGGCACAAAGTGATCCTAATCGCTTGTACCGAGGACTACCGATTCACTGCAAGCCCAGCATCCGCTGTCCTGCCACCCATCGCATCCAAGGTTGCTTTTCCTGCGAAATGGCGTATGGTGCGGTTTCTTCTGGTGCTGGCATTTGGCGTGGTACCAGTTTCCTTTTCCCCAATTTGATTCAGAGGTTTTGGTGTCACTGTTTATCGCGCTGATGCTGTTATCTGTGTTTACTGCCTGCCTTTCTTAAGCCGGTTCCGCGCTGCGGGGCCGGCGCTGTCTGATTTTCCCTGTTTTTTCTGACTGAATATTGCTGAATTTGTGCTTGCTGAGCCTTGGCCTCAGCCTTTGTGCCGGGTTTTAACTGGCCTTTGGGCTTTGGCACAGCCGCAGCGGGCTGGCGGAATTTATGAACAAGTTTTTTGCGATACCGGCCCGGGCCGGCATTTCGGCTGCGCGCTGGTTAGCGCTGCGGTCTGTCTGGCCTTTGCGCGTGGCAGCGCTGTGGCGGTTGCAACAGTGTTTAACGGCTGAGACGACTGTCACTGCAACGGCAGGCGCGACCCCCGGCCATTGGTTGTTATTAAAAGAGGCCCACACAGGCCAACAGCATTGGCTGCAATTGGTCTGGCCGGCGGATGCCCGGCCGGGGCATGGGCGTATTTCGGTGTTATCGCCACTCGGGCAGGCACTGTTAGGCCAGTTGCCGGGGGCAACTATCCAACTGCGTCTGCTTGGTGTGCAGTTTCAATTTCAATTACAGGACATGTTGCTGGTGCGGCGCAAGCCGCGCCGCCATAGCCGTAGCAAAGAGCCTGGCCGGTAGCGCCTGGCTGAATCACCCCGCAGGTCAAATCGGCTGGCGGATTTTATCGATGAAGGAGTGTGTATGAGAGAAAAACTAACGGAGATCACTTTGTCGCTGGCCGACTTCAACAAGCTGGAGGCGCTGCTGGACAGCCTGCCGCCATCTGATCCGGCCCGGCAGGAAAAAGCCGGCAGCTTAAGCCATGCGCTGGCGCGCGCCATGCTGTGTCATGCCAGCGAAATGCCGCCCGATGTGGTGACCTTACATTCCACCATCACAGTCCGGCTCGGGCAGCGGGAAAGTAAAACACTGACGCTGGTGGTGCCGGATGAACTGCAGGCCGGCCGCAGCGATTTGCTCTCGGTGCTGGCGCCGGTGGGGACTGCGGTGTTGGGGCTTACTGTTGGCACGCCGGTGTTATGGCCAATGCCCAACGGCATTTTGCAGCAGATTGAAGTGCTGACGCTGCATTATCAGCCGGAGCGCGACGGCGCATTGTCGCAGCCAAGCCGCAATGACAGCAGCGGCAAAATGCGCTTGTTGCCGCAGTAACTATCGATAGTACTGAGCGTGCGCAGCGGTGTTGATCGGGGGGTCAGCACTGCTGCAATTTTTCATCAGGTCTGCATCTTCTGGTGCGCCGCGCTTCGCTTGGCGGCACCCTACGGACAAACATCATGGATTCAATATGGGCTGGTGCGCCGCGCTTTGCTTGGCTGCACCCTACGGCCATTTTGACAAAAGTGTGCGACACGCGGGAGTCGCATTTTATCTGCCGGCAAAACCAGCCAGCACCAGCTTACCAATCACTTTGCCTTGTTCCAGTAAACTGTGCGCCTGGCGCAGGTTCGCGGCATTGATCTGCCCCAGATGCTGACCGGCGGTGCTTTTTAATAACCCGGCGTCGACCAGCGCAGATACTTCACGCAGCAGCTGTTGCTGGGCGATCTGGTCCGGCGTCTGAAACAAAGAGCGGGTAAACATCAGCTCCCAGTGCAGGCTTAAACTTTTTAGTTTCAGCGGGCGGATATCCAGCGCTTCCACCGGGTCGTCAATCAATGCCAGTTTGCCCTGCGGCGCTAACACATCGATAAACTGCTGATAATATGCGGCGGTATCGACCAGACTGACGACATGGCTGACCGCATCAATACCAATGCGCTTCAGCTCATCGGCCAGCGGCAACTGGTGATTAATCACTGCATCGGCACCTAAAGCACTGACCCAGACCTGCGATTCTGGCCGTGACGCTGTCGCGATAACAAAAGCATCGGTTTTTAATTTCGCCAGTTGCACCAGCACAGAACCGACACCACCGGCAGCACCGCTGACCAGCAGCACTTTTCGGCTAAATTGCGGCGCTGGCTTGTCCAGTTGCAGCCGGTCAAATAACAGCTCCCAGGCGGTGATGGCCGTCAGTGGCAGCGCCGCGGCGTCGGCAAAAGACAGGCTTTGTGGTTTAGGCCCGACCAAACGCTCATCCACCAGATGATAAGCACTGTTGGCGCCCGGCCGGTTTAACGCTCCGGCGTAAAACACCGCATCACCGACTTGGTAATGTTGCACTGCAGCGCCGGCTGCGACTACGACACCCGCCGCATCCCAGCCCAGCACTTCTGCGCTCACCACACCGTCTTTGCTTTGCGGGGCACGGCGCTGACGGATTTTGTAATCCACCGGGTTGGCGGCGATGGCTTCGACTTTGACCAGCAGGTCATAAGGCCCTGGTGTTGGCACCGGTAAGGCTAAATCAACCAGCGCCTGATCGTCGCTGACCGGCAGCGATTGCAGATAACCGACGGCTGGCATCATTGCCGGAATTGAATGAGTAGCAGACATAATAAGCTCCTGATATTTCGATGAAAAGTGGCGGCTGCAAGGAAGTGTTTGCAGCTGTGTTCAGCAAGTGAGACGCATTGTGCCGGATTGACATTGATTGAAAAACAGCATAATTAAGCATTCTTTATCAAATGAAATTTGAAAATGCTGCAAGTCCAGGATCTCCAGTTGTTTCAGCAAATTGTCCGCAGCGGCAATATCAGTGCAGCGGCACGGCAGTTTGACCTGACCCCGGCTGCGGCTTCGGCCGCATTAAAACGGCTGGAACAGCACCTTGGCGCGGCGTTATTGCTGCGCAGTACCCGCAGTTTAAAAATAACGCCGGCCGGTGAATTGTTTTTACAACATTGCCAGAATGCGCTGGAAGCTTTAGGGCAGGGCGAACAGGCGCTGAAAAATCTGGCGGTGGATATCGGCGGTGAGTTGCGGCTGGCAGCGCCAAGCGATTTGGGCCGTAACTGGTTGTTGCCCAAGCTCGATACTTTGCTGGCGCGCTATCCACAACTGAAACTGCGGCTGGAACTGGGCGATCGAGTGGCCGGCTTACAGCGCGAGCCGGTTGATGTGGCATTGCGTTATGGCGCGCTGACTGACCCATCGCTGGTGGCATTTTTTATCGCCGAAGTACCGCGTATTGTCTGTGCGGCACCGGTCTATCTGGCGAAGGCCGGTACTCCAACGCAGCCGCTGCAGCTGCAACAGCATAACTGTCTGCTCTACATGATTGAAGAGCGTACTTTTGACCGCTGGCGTTTTAGCGGGCCAGAAGGGTTGTTGCAGGTGAACGTGGCCGGTAATCGCAGCAGTAACGACGCCGAATTGGTACGGCGCTGGGCGGTGGCAGGCCATGGTATCGCGCTGAAATCGGCGCTGGATATGGCCGCGGATCTACGCGCTGGCCATGTGGTCCCGCTGCTGAGAGAGCATCCGGCACCCAAACTGCAGCTGCATCTGGTCTGCGCCAGCCGGCATCAGGTCACGCCTGCGGTGTTAATGCTGCGCGATGAATTACGCCAGTGGGTGAGTACAGAACTCGCGACACTTCAGTTGTGAAGCAACAGCTATGACGTCAGCGCCGGTAACCGGATTAAGAAACAACAGCCGCTTTGCTGCGGCAGATGCTGCAGACTGCCACCAATCGCCTGCAGTTGGTTATAGGCGATATTGAGGCCAAGGCCAAGATTGCCCTGACCCAGTTTAGTGGTGAAAAACGGGTCAAAAATTTTGTCCAGCAGTTCAGGCCTGATGCCCTGACCATTGTCCGAAAAATACAGCAATAATTGCCTGCTGGCAGCATCGATAGCCAGTTGTAGCCGGATTTGCAGGGGGCCTTCGACCGGTTCAGCATGTTGCAGCGCGTTGTCGAGCAGCGCCGACAGCACTTTGCCAAGCACTGTGGTATCAAAACGCCACTCGATGTCAGCGCCATCCAGCTGAAGCGTCACTTCCCGTGGCTGTAACGCCAGATGGCTTTGCAACCACTGACCGGCAAACTGCAGCACCAGCTGGGTATCAATGCCGGATTGCGCCGACGTGGCTGAAATCAATTTAAACCGCTCCACCAGGCCAGCGGTACGCTCAGCGCTTTGTTCAGTCAGCGCCATCAGCTGTTGCTGTTCGTCGATAAATTGCTGCAGTTCCTGCAGGTTGAGTTTTTTGTCGGTAAGCTTTTGCAACAGCAGCTGCAGCTGTTCGCGGCTACAGGATACTGCAGTCAGAATAGTGCCGAGCGGTGTATTGAGCTGATGCGCCATGCCACTGACTAATTGCGTCAGCGCTGCCAGTTTACGCTGTTCAACTAACTGCTGCCGGGTGCGCTCCAACGTTGCCAGGCTATGCGCCAGCGCACGGTTTTTCCGGCGGATTTGCCAGCTAAAGCCGAGGCTGATCAGTAAAATCAATGAGGCTGCTGCGATGCCGCCATATAACTTCTGTTGGTGAGCCAGACTGGCTTGGTGTTCAGCTTGCTGCTGTTGTTGCAAGCGCTGAATTTCCATCTCACGGGTGGTGACGCCCATCTCGGCACTTTGTTGCGCCACTGTTAAGTTAAAGCGTTGATCGGCAAGCTGTTGCTGCGCCTGTAATGCCTGCTGCATCGCCACCACAGCCTGGGCATTTTTTTGCTGGCGCAGCGCGAGGTTTGCCTGCAACTGCCAGCCCTGCAGTGACAGGGCGTGCGCCTGTTGTCTAGTCGCCAGTTGCAGGCTTTGTTGCAGTTGTTGGTCGGCTTTGGTTAATTCACCGGTTTGCAGCAACGCCTCCGCCAGTAATAAACCGGCTTCAGCCTGCTCCAGCACATGGCGGTTCTGTCGCAGCTTCAGGCTGTGCCGGGCCAGCAGCACTGCACGCTGCGCATCTTGCTGTGCCAACGCCACCCGCGCCAGATTCAGAAAAGACCAGGACGCTTCCAGCTGATGTAAACCGCGTAAGGCCAGCGCCTGCTGATGATAGCGTTCTGCCGCGCTGACATCGCCACTTTGTAACGCCGCTTCACCAAGGTTATTCAGCGCCACCGCCTGCACGCTGGGGTCGTTATCGCGTTGGCCTTGTTGATAAAAACGCTGAAAATAGCTGGTTGCTTCGCGGGTCTGACCGAGTTTCAGTAACACCAGGGCCAGATTGTTTTCAGTCTGACTGATAAAAAATGGTTTGCCTAATAAGGTCGCGAGCGGTAAAGCCTTTTGGTAGTGGCTGAGCGCCTGCTGGTACAGGCCCTGATTGCTGAAAATGCCGGCCAGAATATTATGGTAACTGTACAAAATACTTCGGTCTGTTGATTCCAGACTCAGGCTTTTGCACAAAGCCAGTGTTTGCAGCGCGGCCTCGGTCTGGTTGCTGCGCTGCTGAAAAATTGCTTTGTGGTAGTTGAGCCGGATTTGTTGCTCCAGCGTCAGCTGCAGTTTGTGCTGTTGCAACAGCTGCTCAGTGTCGCGCACTGCCTGGCGGTAATTGGTGCTGGCACCTTTGATTAAAGGCCCACGTAGTTTTTCAAATTCCGGCTCTGGCATGGCTGTCACGGCAAAACACAGCAATGCCAGCAGTCCGTAGCAGCAGTATTTCATCCGGGGGTCTTCGAAGCGGTTTTTTTGCCAGTATAGCGGTCTGTTGCCAGACCGCCACATGGCAGATGGGGGGCGTTATTCCGCCTGTAATTTCCAGTGCAGCGTCTGGCCGGCGTAAAACGGCACTATCGGGCTGCCGTCTGGCAGAGTGATTTCTTCCGGTACTGTCCAGGATTGTTTCACCAGTTTGATCTGACCGCTGTTGCGCGGCAAGCGGTAGAAATCGGCGCCATAGTGGCTGGCAAAGCCTTCTAATTTTTCAATCACACCCAGCTCTTCAAACACTTGCGCATAGAGTTCAATCGCACTCCAGGCGCTGTAACAGCCGGCGCAGCCACAGGCGGTTTCTTTGCGGTGTTTGGCATGCGGTGCTGAATCTGTGCCTAAGAAAAACTTCGGGTTGCCGCTCGCGACGATGGCGCGCAGTGCTTCCTGGTGCGTGCGGCGTTTCAGTACCGGCAGGCAGTAGTTATGCGGCCGGATGCCGCCGACTAACATGTCGTTGCGGTTCAGCAATAAATGCTGCGGTGTGATAGTGGCAGCGACATTCGGCCCGGCGTTTTTGACAAATTCGACCGCGTCGGCGGTGGTAATGTGTTCCAGCACTATACGTAAATTCGGGAAACTGGCGACGATTTGGCGCAGGTGCTGTTCGATAAACACCGCTTCGCGGTCAAAGATGTCGACATGATTGTCGGTGACTTCACCGTGCACCAGAAACAGCATGTCGTGTTCGACCATGGCTTCCAGCACCGGATACAGCTTGCTTAAGCTCGATACACCAGAGTGTGAATTGGTGGTAGCGCCGGCCGGATAAAGCTTGGCGGCCAATACGCCTGCGGCTTTAGCTTCTGCGATGTCCTGTGCGGTGGTGGTGTCGGTCAGATAAATCGTCATCACAGGTTCAAAATTGCTGCCGGCCGGGCGGGCGGCCAGAATACGGGCGCGGTATTCGCTGGCTAAAGCGCCGGTGGTGACCGGTGGCACCAGATTGGGCATCACTACAGCACGGCGGAAACAGCGGGCGGTTGCCGGGACTGTTTCCAGCAGCATATCGCCGTCACGGAAATGCAAATGCCAGTCGTCTGGGGTGGTCAGCTGTAATACGGTCACGGGGCTCTCCTGGGCTGAAAAATTAACTGTCGGAAAAGATGGCCGAGTGTATCATTAACCAGGGCAATCAGGCAGCGCTCAGGCCGCCTGATTTGACGAAATCTAACGCAGCAGGTGCATATTGCGGGCAGGTTTTTTGGGGTTAGAGCGGCTGCAAAGCGCCTTATTGGTGGTGTTAATACTGTTATTTGGCGCCGTTGCTGAATATCTGGCGCTACAGGAACAACGCCGTACTGAAGCACAGCAAGTGCGGGACACTGTTGAAAGTGCCGCGCAGCTGCGCGCGCTGCTGGAAATGGAATTAAATGCGCCGTTGCAGCTGAGCCAGGGGCTGGTCGCCCATGTGCAGGCACTCGAAGGCAACACCAGTGCGCGGGATTTTCAGATGTTGCTGCCAAACCTGGTGCGCCAGGGCAAACATATCCGCAATATGGGCGTCGCGCCCGGCAACCGCCTGATTTATCTCTATCCGCTGGCCGGTAACGAAGCAGCACTGGGCTTGTATTATCCCGATCTGTCTGGTCAATGGCCGGATATTGAACTGACCATCCGCAGCCGCAAAGCAAAATTGAGTGGCCCGCTGCAGCTGGCGCAGGGCGGCCGGGGTTTTGTCTACCGTATCCCGGTCTATCTGTCCGACGGCCGGTATTGGGGCATTGTCAGCACTGTATTAAATGTCGACGACATCTGGCGGCTGCTGAAGCAAAAAGCACAGGAGCTGGGTGTCGGCGTGGCAGTGCGTCACCTCAACGGCGGCGCCGGCGGTGAAGTCCTGTTGGGCGAACTGCAGCAGTTTCAGCCACCAGCCGCGCTGCTGGCCTTAAATGTCGCCGGATCGGACTGGCAATTGGCTGCCCTGCCGTTACAACCGGCAGTGAGCCTGGCATTCTGGTTTCGCTTAGTTGGCTGGTGTACGGCGTTGCTGCTGGTGTTGTTGCTGGCCAGTGTATTTCGCGCCAACCGGCGCTGGCAGCAGACCAGCCGGGCTTTTGAGCAAAGCGAACAATATTACCGGACCGTGCTCGACAATGTGGATGACGCAATTGTGGTACTCAATCCCGCAGGGCAAATTCATACGTTTAATCATGCTGCCGAGCGGATGTTTGGCTACCAGGCCCGGCAATTGCGTGGCCTGCCATTTCAAATCTTATTCCCACAGCCACCGGCGCTGGTGCCGGGGCAGGGCCTGCTGGAATTAACAGCGCAGCGGCTCACTGGCGAGACCTTGCAGGTCGAGTTGCTGCACACCCGCATCGAACTGCAGGACCAGCCACTGCAGGTGTTGTTGTTTCGCGACATCACGGCACGTAAACGCATGGACCGGCTGAAATCAGAATTTGTTTCCACCGTCAGCCACGAGTTGCGCACGCCGCTGACGGCGATTAATGGCGCGCTGACGTTGGTGACGGCCGGTGCTGTCGGTGCTTTATTGCCGGCGCAGCAGCAAATGCTGGATATTGCCCGCAGCAATGCTGATCAGTTGATCAACCTGGTCAGCGACATTCTGGATATGGAAAAACTGCAGGCTGGCAAATTGTCGCTGCAGCCGGAGCCGCAGTTGTTGCTGCCGCTGTTGCAGCAAGCGATTCAGCGTCACAGTGCGCTGGCGTTGTCCTGTCAGGTGCAGCTGCAATTGTCTGCGGCGATCCCACCAGATTTACAGCTGACGCTGGATGGTGGGCGTTTATTGCAGGTGCTCGGCAATCTGCTGACTAATGCTATCCGGTTTTCACCGCTGCACAGCACTGTAGAACTGCGGGCTGTGCTCAGTGGCCAGATGCTGCAGCTGATGGTCAGCGATCAGGGCCCCGGCGTACCGCCAGACTTTGTGCCACATCTGTTTGATAAATTTTCCCAGGCTGACAGTTCGGACAGCCGGCAACAAGGTGGCAGCGGGCTTGGCCTCGCGATCTGTAAAGAGCTGCTGGAACGGATGGGCGGCCATATTTATTATCAACAAGCCGCACAGGGTGGCGCTTGTTTTTATTGTGAAATTCCGCTGCAAGGCGTTGCAGCAACACAACAGGAGAGAATGTGAGCTGGCAGCAGTTTCCGTGGCTGGATTTAATCGCCGTATGTTGGTTTGTCGGGGTCTGGGTCGGATATACGCTGTTTGCTAAACGCCGGGCACGTGAGGTCAGTTGTTTATCCTACGAATTGCGGCGCAAACGCACCGCCTGGATGGAGCAGATGATCATCCGTGAAAACAAAATGGCGGATGTGGCGCTGATTTCGACACTGGAACGCAACGTCAGTTTTTTTGCTTCCAGTTCGATGCTGATTTTAGCGGGTTTACTGACCGCGCTGGCGTCGAGCGACAAAATCGCCACAGTGTTGATGCAGGTGATGCCCTGGCTGGACCATGTTGATGGCTTGCTGCAATTTAAAATCCTGTGTCTGGTGCTGATTTACGTCTTTACCTTTTTCCAGTTTACCTGGTCATTACGCCAGTATGGTTTTGGCGGGGTGCTCATCGGTGCCGCGCCGGATGGTCGCGAGCTGCCGCAGGCCGAGCGCAGCCAATACGCCAACAAAGCAGCCAAAGTCATAGATCAGGCGGCACATTCGTTTAACTATGGTTTACGGGCGATTTATTTTTCGCTGGCGACACTCGCCTGGTTTATTAATGTCTGGTTATTTATGGCGGCGACTGTAGTGGTGCTGCTGGTGATGAAACATCGCGAGTTTCACTCTAAGGCGCTCAAAGCTTTGCAGGATGTCTGAAGTCATTCAGTAAATCTTCATGTTCTAATGTATATAAATCTAAAGTTACATAATGAACCGGAGATCAGTGATGAAGCTTGCCGTACTTCCTTTAATGATGTTTTGTGGTATCGGGATCAGTGCTTGTGGCGGTGGTGGGAGTTCCACTGCCAGCAGTACACCGATGCCAACGACCGCTACTTTCAGTTTCCAAATCAGTGATGCCCCGGTGGACGGGGCAACTGCTGTTGTGGTGTGCTTTAACAGTATTGAACTGACCGGCAACGGTTTGGGCACGCAGAAATATCTGATTGGCAGTGATGCCGTCGCGGCAGCCCCGAATAGTGAATGTAAAAACGCGCAAGGACAGGTACTGACCAACACCCGCGGTGTCGACCTGATGAAATTGCCCGGTAGTCTGGCAGAATCGCTGGTCAGCGGTGCAACAGTGCCGGCCGGCAATTATGGTCAGTTACGACTGGTGCTCAGCGAGGGTTCTTATATTCAGCTTAAAGACGGTAGCCGGGCTGCACTGACGGTGCCGTCCAATGAACTGAAACTCAATGGTCCGGTGTTATCAGCCGGTGGCACTTTCAGCTACACCCTGGAATTTGACCTGCGTAAAGCGGTCGTGGCGACTGGCGGCAATCGTGGTTATCAGTTAAAACCTACCGGACTACGGCTGGTGGATACCAGTCAGATCGGCCATTTAAAAGGCAATGTCAGCGAAACGCTGCTGCTAAATGCGGCCTGTCCGTTAGCTCCGAAGGATACCCGGTTGCCGGTGGCTGCGGTGTACCTGTATAAAGGCGGCAATCTGGCGCCGGAAACTTTGGGCGATAACGGTGGTGTGGCACCAAATCTGCCTTATGCCAGTGCGCCGGTGAAATACGATGGCGCCAGTTTGTATCAATATGAGATTGGTTTTGTGGATGCCGGGACATACACGGCGGCTGTGACTTGCCAGTTAACGGATGATCCGGAAAAAGCCGACCCAATGACTTTCCTGCAGACAAAAACCGTGACGGTGAATGTCAGTAAACAAGCGCAGCAGTTAGATTTTTAAGCTGTTGTGACAGCCATCGTATTGCGATGTCTGCGATAAAAAAACGGGCGTTCAGTGACGCCCGTTTTTATTGGCACAACCGCCTTGTGCTCATTAGTTATATTGGGTCTCAAACGCCTTAATCACCCGTGACACGCCGTTGACATGACGGGCGATTTCGACCGCTTTGTCGCCTTCCTGTTCTGTCACTATGCCCATCAGAAAGACTTCGCCGTTTTCGGTGATGACGCGGATATTCAGCGCGCTGATTTCTTTATCAGCCAGCAGTAACGACTTGACGCGGGTAGTTATCCAGCTGTCGCGGCTACGGGTGGTGAACGAGGTTGGGTTGCCGACACGGATTTGGTTTTGTACATCCTTCGCGCCCTGCACCGGACGCACCAGTTCACCGGCTTCGTCCACCATGTTTTGGTTTGGCGCCTGGCCGGTCAGCAGAATAATGCCGTTGTAGCTATAGACGTTAATATTGGCTTTTTCATCCAGCGTTTTGTTCGCTTCAATGGCGTTGCCGGCTTTGATCACGATGCTGTTGTCATCGATTTGTGAGCCCAGCGTCCGGCGGTCTTTGGCGGCGCAGCCATTTAACATCACAGCGACTGTGGCGATGGCGGCCAGTTGCAGCAGATCACGCAGCTTAAACATCAGATTCTCCTTTAGATGAGGTCAACATCTTGTTGTGGAAACAATGTGTTATCGATGAGTTCGACCACACAGTGTAATAAAAACGCATAACATTCATAGACACGCGCCGGCCGGTGCGCCGGCACCCGCAGTTCAACATCGGTATTGCCGAGCAGGCCAGACAGTTCGCCGTTGTTATCGACGGTGAGCGCGATGACGGTCATATCTTTGGTCAGCGCCGCTTCAACGGCACGGATCAGACTGGTTTCATCGCCGCTTAACGACAGCACCAGCAGAATATCGCCTTCCTGACCAAGCGCGCGCACCTGGCGTGCCAGATAGTCCTGCTGCTGCGACGCCTGTACCAGGCCGGAGTTGTCGTTATTCAGCGCACAGGCCGGCAGACAAGGCCGTTCAGTTTCAAACTGGTCGAGTAACAAACGGGCGAAATGGCCAGACAGCGCAGTGGCGGCGCCTTCACCGGCACACAACACTTTGCGGTCATTGATCAGTGCCTGCACTATGGTCAGGGCCGCAGTTTCAATCGGGCCGGCCAGTGCTTCGCCGGTTGCGATCATGGTCTGAATATTTTCTGAAAACAGCTGCCGGATATGTTCCTGCATTAATACGGATCCTTAAAATGCATTTTTCAGCCAGCTGAACTGATAAGGCGCATCGCCTTCAATCGCCAGCACATCAAATCTTGCGGCGCCGCGCCACTGTTTTTGTTGCAGATACCAGCTGGCGCTTTGGCGCAGTTTCTGCTGTTTGCCGGCGGTAACCATCGCTGCCGCACTGCCAAAGGCGCCGGATTGACGGTATTTCACTTCAACAAACACCAGGCAGTCGCGGTCTTTACAAATTAAATCCAGCTCGCCAAAGCGACAGCTGACATTGCGGGCCAGCAACTGTAAGCCTTGCTGTTGCATATACTGCGCGGCAAGGGTTTCAAATTGCTGACCACGCTCACGGCTCACGGCGCTTTTTTATCCACCAGTTGCAGTTTACCCTGACGGTACTGCGCCAGCGTTAACTGCCGCTGAACACTGTGGCCGTCGGAGAGGCGCAAACTGCCGGTCAGGCCATGATAGGCCATAGCCGGAAACTGCTGTTGTTGCTTCAGGTGGCCCACCAGCATCAGCGCGTCGTGGCCCATGGCAAACAGACGTTGTAATTGTTCTTCCTGTTCGGCAAACAAAGTATCAAATTCCTGCCGCAGCGGGGTGGCGGTGGCTGCCTGTGGCAGCAGCCATGGCATTTCGGTCATGGTCAGGCCGGCTAAATCGCGTTGGTCAGTTTTGTCTACTTTCAGGCTGTGGCTGCGGGAACTGGTAAAAATCGGCAGCCGGCGCGCGGTCGGGCTGACAGTGACATCGATAAAAGGCTTAAAGAAGCGCGTCTGCACCGGGTCGGCGATGAGGTAAATCGCATCGATGTCCTGGCGGCTGTGTAATTCTGCTTTGATCGACTGGCCAATTAAGCGGTTGATTTCTTTCGCTCTTTCTTCGCTGGCTTCGGCTTCAAGGAATTTGTTAATCAACGCCTGCAGCTGTTCCTGCGAGCCGTAACTGTAAGTTTCGACCGGACTGCCACCGTTTTCAGCCCAGCGGTTCTGAAAATGCTGGGCCATACGCTGACCGA
>CBFGPY010000016.1:0-13243 GCA_965650755.1 uncultured Chromatiaceae bacterium
GGTGTTGGGGATTTTAGGGCTTATAGCTGTGCTGGCGTTTGGCCGGAACGTCAACGGCAGTACGCGCTGGTTGTATGTTGGTCCTATCGGGATTCAGGCGGCGGAGCCTGCTAAGTTATTCTTTTTTATCTATTTATCCAGTTATCTGGTACGCCGGCATGAAGAAGTTATCGAAAACTTTAAAGGGTTTTTAAAACCACTGCTGGTGCTCTTTGTGTTTGCCGTCCTGCTGCTGATGCAGCCGGACCTTGGTACTGTGATCGTGATGTTTGGTACCAGTGTGGTGTTATTGTTTTTAGCTGGCGCCAAGCTCTGGCAGTTTTTTGGTTTGATCCTGACCGGTCTGGCATCAATGGCGGTACTGATTGTGTACAGCGAATATCGCTGGCGCCGTGTTACGGCTTTCCTCGACCCCTGGGCTGACCCTTTTGGCAGTGGTTATCAGCTGACGCAGTCGCTGATGGCGTTTGGCCGGGGTGGATTATCCGGCCAGGGCCTTGGCAACTCAGTGCAAAAGCTGGAATATCTGCCCGAAGCGCACACGGATTTTATTCTGGCCATTATCGCCGAAGAAACCGGTTTACTCGGTGTATTGTCGGTCGCCAGTTTGCTGTTTCTGATGATGGTGCGTGCCTTGTGGATTGGTAAAAGAGCGGTGCAAAAAGGTCTGAGTTTTCATGGTTTTCTGGCCTATTCGATCGCTATCTGGATAGGTTGTCAGACTTTCGTCAATATTGGTGTTGCCACAGGTGCATTACCGACCAAAGGTCTGACTTTGCCTTTTGTCAGTTCAGGCGGCAGTAGCCTCATCATCATGTTAGTGGCTGCGGCTATTGTGCTGCGGATTGATTTCGAAGTGCGCCTGAAAGGCCGTCACGCGATTAGCGGAGGCGCCCATGCCTGATAAATCAAGACCTGTAATGGGATCTCTGCAACCGACTGTGTTGATTATGGCTGGAGGCACAGGTGGTCATATTTTTCCGGCCCGCGCCGTGGCGGATGTGTTGGCGGCTGAAGGCTGGCAAGTGCATTGGCTGGGTACCGCAGATCGGATGGAAGCGCGCTTAGTACCTCAGTTTGGTTATCCGTTTCATACCATCAGCGTGGCTGGGCTACGTGGCAAAGGCTGGCGCTCAATGCTGCAAGCGCCTTTGATGCTTGTGCGCTCTTTGTTGCAGGCGCGTGCCTTGATGAAACAGCTGAAGCCGGACCTGGTATTAGGCTTTGGTGGTTATGCCAGTGGCCCGGGTGGTCTGGCTGCCTGGACTGATGGCGTGCCTTTGGTTATTCATGAGCAAAATGCCGTCGCCGGCACGACCAACAAATTACTGGCCCGTATTGCCGATCAAGTACTGGTGGCGTTCCCGCAGGCCTTTTCGGCACTGAAAAGCCGGCTGGTGTTGGGAAATCCGGTACGCAGCGAACTGATTGGGCAAAATCCGCAGAATTATTTGCAGAAAAGCTTAAATATTTTGATCGTCGGTGGTAGTTTAGGAGCCAGAGTTTTTAATCAGGCACTGCCAGCGATCCTGAAGCAGGCCGCGGCCTCTGGCCAGATCCGGGTCCGCCACCAGACCGGGCAAAACGAGCTTAAGCAAACCGAAATAGCTTATGCCGGCAAACCCGAAAATCTGGACGTGCAAGTGACTGCTTTTATTGATGATATGGCAGAAGCGTACCGCTGGGCCGACCTGGTAATTTGCCGGGCCGGCGCTTTGACGGTCAGTGAAGTGGCTTGCGTTGGGGTGGCAGCATTGTTTGTGCCTTTGCCAACGGCGATTGATGATCATCAAACCGCAAACGCCAATGTACTGGTGAGCAAGCAGGCTGCAATGTTATTGCCGCAGGCTGAATTGAATTCCGAACATTTAGTGCCGCTGTTGCAGGGCTGGTTGTCCGATAAGACGCCGCTGGTACACATGGCACAACAGGCACGATCTTGTGCCATCGACGATGCCGCCGAACAGGTGGCAGCAGTTTGTCGACGTATAACAGGTGTAAATTAAGATGATAACAAAAACCATGCACCCGGAAAAAACAGCAATGCGTCGTGTTGAGCGCATTCATTTTGTCGGGATTGGTGGTGCAGGCATGGGCGGTATCGCCGAAGTTCTGCTCAATGAAGGCTATAAAATTTCTGGCTCAGATCTGGGGCCAAATCCGGTGGTAGAACGCCTGACAGCCTTAGGTGCTGACATTCAGTTTGGTCACAAAGCGGAAAATATTCAGGGCGCGAGCGGAGTAGTAGTGTCCAGCGCCATTAAAACGGATAACCCCGAAGTAAATGCTGCGCTGGAGCAACGTATTCCGGTCGTTCGCCGTGCGCAGATGCTGGCTGAATTGATGCGGTTTCGCCATGGCATCGCTATCGCCGGCACCCACGGCAAAACCACAACCACCAGCCTGGTGTCGTCGATTTTCGCCGAAGCCGGTGCGGACCCGACTTTTGTCATCGGTGGATTGTTGAATTCAGCCGGAACCAATGCCCGTTTAGGTGCAGGCCGTTATCTGATCGCTGAAGCCGATGAAAGTGATGCATCTTTCCTGCATTTGCAGCCGATGGCCGCCATCATCACCAATATCGAACCTGATCATATGGAAACCTACCAGGGCGATTTCGACAAAATGAAATCCACTTACCTGGAGTTTTGCCATAACCTGCCATTTTATGGGGCTGTGGTCTTGTGTATCGATGACCCGGTGTTACGCGAACTGATGCCACGCATCGGCCGCACCATTATTACTTATGGCTTCAGTGCCGATGCGGACTATCGCATCAGTGATTTCAGCCAGTCCGGCACCAGAACTCATTTTGTGGTCACGGACCCAAGCGGTCACAGCCGCAGTATTGAACTGAATCTGGCTGGCCGCCATAACGCGTTAAACGCGACCGCAGCTTTTGCGATGGCGCAGGACGAAGGCGTACCAGAGGCGGCTATTCTTGCGGCTTTCAGTAAATTTGAAGGAATTGGCCGGCGCTTCCAACAATATGGTGAATTTGATACTGGCCGCGGCAAAGTGCTGTTGGTTGACGACTATGGCCATCATCCAAGCGAGGTCGCAGCGACGGTCGCGGCAGCGCGTAATGCCTGGCCAGAGCGCCGGCTGGTAATGGCTTATCAGCCTCACCGTTATACCCGTACCCGCGATTTATACGAAGATTTTGCCAAAGTGTTGTCGACTGTCGACAGTCTGCTGCTGCTGGAAGTATACAGCGCCGGCGAAGCGCCTATTGCCGGTGCGGACAGTCGCAGCTTATGCCGTAGTATCCGGGCCCGTGGTCAGCTTGATCCTATTTACGTCGCCACGCCTGCGGATTTACCGGCAGCGCTGGCAGATGTTTTACAAGACGGCGACGTGCTGATGACTCAGGGCGCCGGCAATATTGGTGCCTTAGCCAAACAACTGGCGGCGCAGAAACTTGATATCGAAACGATGAAACATTCCACAGGGAGCCAGGCATGAGCAGTAAATTTGGCAAAGTGGCCGTGATGTTCGGTGGCACTTCAGCCGAGCGTGAGGTGTCGTTAAAATCCGGCGCCGCGGTGTTAAAAGCATTGCAGGCTCAGGGCATTGATGCACATGCCTTTGACCCAAAAGATCAGCCGCTCAGTGCGCTGGAAAGCCAGGCTTTTGACCGGGTATTTATCGTATTACACGGCCGCGGCGGTGAAGACGGCACTATGCAGGGCGCGCTGCAACTTCATGGCATTCCTTACACCGGTTCTGGTGTACTGGGGTCGGCGCTGGCGATGGATAAAATCCGCTGCAAATTTCTGTTCAGCGCCCATGGTTTGCCGACAGCACCGTTTCGGGTGGCACAAAAAGGCGAACCTATTGATTACGCCGCGATGTTATCTGAGCTCAATGGCAAAGTGATGGTGAAGCCTGCCAACGAAGGTTCCAGTATCGGCATGTCGGCAGCGACAACTCCAGCTGAACTCGAGCAGGCCTTAGCGCTGGCCTTTGACTACGACGACGCCGTGTTAGTGGAGCAGTGGATTAATGGTCGTGAATTTACCGTGTCGATGTTAGACGGCCAGGCTTTGCCGGTGATTGAAATGCGTACGCCACGCGCCTTTTACGATTACGAAGCCAAGTATCAGTCCAACAGCACCGAATATCTGTGTCCTGCGCCAATTACCGCCGAACAAACAGCCAGTTTGCAACAAGCTGCCATGGCAGCCTTTAAAGCGGTAGGCGCGAAAGGCTGGGGACGAGTAGATGCGATGCTCGACAGCGACGGTCAGTTCCGTCTGCTGGAAGTCGACACTGTGCCTGGTATGACTGAAAAGTCGCTGGTGCCGATGGCCGCGCGGGCGGCTGGCTACAGCTTTGAGCAGTTGGTGGCAAAAATATTAGAGCAGGCACTATGAGTGCATTGCGTCAGAGCCAGAAAACACCTTACACGCCGGCCTTTGTCGGTGGTGTGGTGTTTTTTCTCTGCGCAGTAGCTCTGGTCATTTGGTTCGGGGTGAAAGTCAGCGCTTGGGTGGCGCATCAACAGACAGCCCCGATTAAACAGGTGAAGTTATATGGCGATTTTGGCCATATCAAGCCGCAGGTGTTACACAACAAACTGCAGCAGCATCTGGTTGGCAATTATTTCAAACTGGATGTCGACGAAGTCGCCACCTTTTTGCAACAGCAGCCTTGGGTCCATCAGGTGGCAGTGCGCAAACAGTGGCCTGGCACTTTGGTTGTGGTGGTAACCGAACACAGTCCGGTTGCCATCTGGAATAAAGAATATTTGCTGAATAAACGTGGTGAGGTGTTCCGCGCGCCGTTAGAACAACTGCAAGCAAGCTTACCAAAACTGAATGGTCCGGAAGGTGCTGAGCAGGATGCGCTTAGTATGTACGGCAAAGTGCAGGCGCTTCTGGCGTTACATCAGTTTGAAGCAGCCGGTTTGTCGGTGACTGAACGTTTCGCCTGGGAAGTGCAGCTCAGTAACGGCATTGCGCTGAAACTTGGGCGGGAAGATACATTAAAGCGGGTGCAGCGACCTGTACCCGGTCGTGGTGAAACATAAACCGGAAGCGATAGTACAAGTCGATTTACGGTATGACACAGGATTAGCGGTGCAATATGCGCCGCCGGTGATAACGGAAAAGAGAAAAGCATGACCAAGTCGTTAGATCGGGATCTGATCGTCGGGTTAGATATCGGCACCTCGCAAATTAAAGCCGTGGTCGGTGAGATCACCGCTGATAACCAGCTGGCGATTGTCGGCGTCGGGACGCATATTGCCCGCGGCATGGATAAAGGTGGCGTCAACGATCTGAATCTGGTGGTGCAGTCGGTCCAGCGCGCCATTGATGAAGCCGAACTGATGGCGGATTGCCGCGTATCTTCGGTGTATTTAGGCATTACCGGAAAACATATCCGCTGCCAGAACGAAAGCGGCATGGTACCGATTAACGACACTGAAGTGACTGCAGATGATGTCGCCAACGTGATCCACGCCGCAAAGTCGGTGCCGATCTCCGCTGAACGCCGGTTATTGCATGTATTGCCGCAGGAATTTTCCGTCGACATGCAGGAAGGTATTAAAAGCCCGATTGGCATGTCCGGTGTAAGGATGGAAGCCAAAGCGCACATCATCACTTGCGCCAATGATATGGCGAAGAATATCGAGAAATGTGTCGAGCGCTGCAGTTTGCATGTTGATCAGCTGATATTCAGCTCGCTGGCGTCAAGCTTTGCCATCCTGACCGAAGATGAAAAAGAGTTAGGCGTCTGTGTGGTTGATATGGGCGGCGGTACTATCGATATTTCGATTTATACCAATGGCGCACTGCGGCATACCGCAGTGATCCCGGTGGCTGGTAACCAGGTGACCAGCGATATCGCCAAAATCTTCCGCACGCCGATTGGCCACGCCGAAGAGATTAAAATTCAGTACGCCTGTGCGCTCAGAAGCATGGTCGGCAAAGAAGAAAGTATTGAAGTGCCAAGCGTCGGTGGCCGTCCGGCCCGCAGCATGTCGCGGCACACGCTGGCCGAAGTGGTCGAGCCGCGTTATCAGGAATTATTTGAACTGGTGGTAGAAGAAATTCGCGCCAGTGGTCTGGAGGAGCAAATCGCCGCAGGCGTGGTGTTAACCGGCGGGACCGCCAAAATGGAAGGTGCCGTTGAGTTTGCCGAAGATATCTTCCAGATGCCGGTGCGGCTGGGTTACCCGGCGCATATCACCGAATTAACCGAGTATGTGAACGACCCGGCTTATGCCAGCGTGGTCGGTCTGTTATTGTATGGCAAAGATGCACGTGCCCAGCAGAAAAAAGCAGTGGCGGCACGGGAGTCGGTTGGTGGTTTTGTCAAGAAACTGACCAGCTGGTTTAAAGGCGAGTTTTGAGTAAGCGTAAAACGGAGAGAGCAACATGTTTGAGTTAATGGAAAACCACAGCGAAGAAGCTGTCATCAAAGTGGTTGGCGTCGGTGGCGGTGGCGGTAACGCTGTCGAATACATGGTCGCCAGCAACATTGAAGGGGTGGAATTTATTGCCGCCAATACCGATGCGCAGGCGCTGCGTAATTCATCGGCCAACGTCACCCTGCAGCTGGGTGCTAATGTCACCAAGGGTTTAGGTGCTGGTGCAAATCCGGATGTTGGCCGCCGTTCAGCCGAAGAAGACCGTGATACCATCAAAAAAACCATCATGGGCGCTGATATGGTGTTTATCGCGGCTGGTATGGGCGGTGGTACCGGTACAGGTGCTGCGCCAATTGTGGCTCAGGTTGCTAAAGAATTGGGTATTCTGACAGTTGCTGTCGTCACTAAACCTTTCCCGTTTGAAGGCAAAAAACGCTCAAATTACGCTGACGAAGGCATCAATGAACTGGCGAAACACGTCGATTCGCTGATCACCATTCCAAACGATAAGTTATTAAAAGTATTGGGTAAAGGCACCAGCCTGCTCGATGCGTTCAAAGCTGCCAATAATGTGCTGCTCGGCGCGGTACAAGGTATTGCTGAGCTGATCACCCGTCCTGGTCTGATTAACGTCGACTTCGCCGACGTTCGTACAGTCATGTCAGAAATGGGTACCGCGATGATGGGCACCGGCCGTGCTACAGGCCCGGACCGCGCTGAAGAAGCCGCCGAACAGGCAATTTCCAGCCCGCTGCTGGAAGATATCGATTTGTCTGGTGCCAAAGGCATTCTGGTCAATATCACTGCTGGTTTAGACCTGACCATCGAAGAGTTTGAAATCGTTGGTAATGCAGTGAAAGCTTTTGCATCTGAAAACGCCACTGTTGTGGTCGGTGCGGTTATCGACCCTGAAATGTCAGACGAGCTGCGTGTGACAGTTGTGGCAACTGGTATTGGTGCAGAGCGTCGTCCGGATATCAGCCTGGTGCATGGTCATCACCGTGCCGAACCAGTGCGTGGTGGTTATCACAGCGCTCCAGCGGCCTTTGGTCACGGCGGCAGCGTGTACGGTCATGCCGGCAACACTGCGCGTGAAATGCGTGAAGCCCAGCCGGCAATGGCTGCTGTGGAAGCGCCACAAAGCAAGCCACAGGCGGACAACAAAGCCAATATTGATATTTTCGACATTCCGGCATTCCTGCGTAAGCAAGCCGATTAATCGAAAAAATCGCTGGGTTTAAGCTGAATTTTTCAGCCATAAAGCCAGTCTGAAGTCGGACCTGTAGCATTGGCATCGTTGTTAACATATGCTATGCTTCGCCGCCGTTTGGAATTGTTCAGTTTTTGAACAGGAAAAAATGATGATTAAACAACGTACTATCACGAAGACCATCAGCTCCATCGGAGTGGGTTTACACAAAGGCGAAAAGGTTACGCTTACTCTCCGGCCTGCGCCCGACAACACAGGTATTGTGTTCCGTCGTGTAGATCTGAACCCGGTGGTCGACTTTAAAGTCGCACCAGAACTGGTGGGTGACACAGTGATGTGTACCTGTCTGATTAATCCTCAGGGCGTCCGGTTATCCACTACTGAACACCTGATGGCGGCTGTCGCCGGCCTCGGTATCGACAATCTGATTGTCGAAGTCGATTCCGCCGAAATCCCAATCATGGACGGCAGCGCCAATCCATTCGTTTATTTGTTACTCGAAGCCGGTGTGTCTGAACAGAAGCTGGCGAAGAAATTCATCCGTATCAAGAAAACAGTGCGGGTCGAAGACGGTGACAAATGGGCCGAGTTCAAACCACATCATGGTTTTCGCATCGACTTTGCCATCGACTTTGACCACCCGGTCATTGCCGAAACCCGTCAGCACATGAAAGTTGATTTCTCGGCTGCCGGTTTTATCAAAGATATCAGCCGCGCCCGTACTTTTGGTTTCCTGCAGGATATTGAATATCTGCGCGCCAATAACCTGGCGTTAGGCGGCAGCTTTGATAATGCTGTAGTTCTGGATGAGTTCCGCGTGCTGAACCAGGATGGCCTGCGTTACGACGACGAATTTATCAAACACAAAATTCTCGATGCGATCGGCGATTTATACATGGCCGGTTACAGCATCCTCGGTGAGTTCAAAGCCTATAAAACCGGCCATGCGCTGAATAATCAGCTGCTCTGTGCCGTGCTGGCCAATCAGGAAAACTGGGAGTTTGTGACTTTTGACAAACCAGCCCAGCTGCCGATTTCTTATTTGGCACCACAACTGGCCTGATAATGTGGCATTGACCTGAAGTAAAAGGTGGCTGTTGCCACCTTTTACTTTTTAGGGGGCGTGCTATTGCTTAATCGGTCTTCTTTCGTTGCTGTGCCAGCATTGCCAGTTTACGTAATTTTTCGGCTAGCACCGGGTCAGCGTTTTCAGCACTTGCCAGCAGATACCCTGCAGCCTGTTCACTGATTTGCCGTGCCTGCGGTTGTGCCGCACTGGTTGCTTCCTGCGTCTGATAACGTAAATCCAGATTTGGATTGACCTCAATATCAATACCCATACATTCGGGCAGGACATTCTGACGAAATTTCGTTAGAATGTCGGCGTTCTGCATTTTCAGCCGCGTTGCCCAGCTGGCAGAGCTGCACATTATTTGTACCCGGCCGGCCTGAACCCGGTTCACCTTACAGAAAGTCAGCTTTTCCAGTTGCAAGATCTGCATTAATTCGGTATTAAGATGTCGCACTATGTCTGCTTGCTGTTGCCCCTGATATACAGGGTTTTGTTGCAACAGCGTCATCAGGTCGACCGGTTTGCGCGAATAGCGGGCCATAACAAAAACACAGAAACTGAGGTCCCATGAGTCTAACAGTTTTTCCGGATGACCGACATCAGCACGGTCGTTTTGGGACAACCGCCAGTCAGCGGTTAGTCAGTGCGGCTTTGCTGTTCTGTATCGCCGTTGGTGCTGGAGTTGCATTAGGCCGGATCTGGACAGATCCACAGACCTATCCGCTGAATCCGCTGCCAGAGCGTGCTGAGAATGCTGAAATCGACGCCATCCGTTTACAAGCAGAACACCAGATTGCTGCACTGACCGCTAAAGTTGCTTCCTTGCAGGCCCAGGTCAACCGGCTGAATATGGTGGGTGAGCGTCTTATTGATGCAGCAGATTTACCGGCAGATCAATTTAATCTGCGCCAGGAACCGCCGATGGGGGGGCCTGCTCAGACTTCGGTAGATGACAGTTTATTTGCTGTGTCGGAAGTCCTGACCAGGATGTCGGAACTTGAACAAGACCTGCAACATGAACAATCCCGCTTTAGCCTGCTTGAATCTCTCGATTTGAATCACCATATCGGTTTGAACAGTCAATTGTCCGGCCGGCCTGTGCAAGCAGGTTACCTGTCATCTGCCTTTGGTGTCCGTACTGACCCATTTACCGGCGAACCCGCAATCCACCAAGGGGTTGATTTTGCCGGTGAAGAAGGCAGCGCTGTCATAGCGACGGCCGGCGGCATAGTGACCTGGGCCGGTGAACGCTTTGGTTATGGCCGGATGGTGGAAATTGAGCACGCGGGCGGGTATCGCACCCGCTATGCGCATGCGAAAGCGGTCAGTGTGCAGATTGGCCAACTAGTGGATAAAGGCCAGCAGGTCGCCACTCTTGGCAATACCGGTCGCTCGACCGGTCCACATGTGCATTACGAAGTATTGAAAAACGGTAAACAAATAAACCCGCAGGCCTTTATCGGCCCGCTTAATAACAGCTTATATGGCTCTGCCAGGACCGCGCTGCGGTCTCAACATTAAAATAGTGGTACCAGGACAATGTTAGGAAAGCTTTTTACCAAATTAATTGGTAGCCGGAACGACCGTTATCTGAAAAAACTGCGTAAAACGGTTGACCAGATCAATGCTTTGGAAAGTCAGTATGTGGCGCTGTCAGATGCAGAACTACAGCAAAAAACTGGCGAGTTTAAGCAACGTTATGCAGATGGTACCTCGCTGGATGATTTGCTGCCTGAAGCTTTTGCGACAGTCCGCGAAGCCAGTAAACGTATTTTTGGCATGCGCCATTTTGATGTTCAGCTGATCGGTGGCATGGTGTTGCATCAAGGCAAAATCTCTGAGATGCGCACCGGTGAAGGTAAGACCCTGACCGCGACGCTGCCAGCTTATCTGAACGCGTTAAGCGGCCGTGCTGTGCACGTCATCACCGTCAACGATTATCTGGCCAAGCGTGATGCGGCAACCAACGAACCGTTGTTTAATTTCCTGGGGCTGACTGTCGGCGTCAACGTGCCTGGCATGCAACATATGGAAAAACAACAAGCCTATAACGCTGATATCACTTATGGTACCAATAACGAATTTGGCTTTGACTATTTGCGCGACAACATGGCGTTTAGCATGCCAGACCGTGTACAACGCGATTTAGCCTTTGCGATTATCGATGAAGTGGACTCTATTTTAATCGACGAAGCCCGCACGCCTCTGATTATCTCTGGTCAGGCCGAGGATAGCTCGGAACTTTACCGTCAAATTGACCAGGTAGTGCCACAGCTGCAACGTCAGGAAAAAGAAGACGAAGAAGGCGAAATGGGTGATGGTCATTACACCATCGACGAAAAAGCCAAACAGATTTATCTGACTGAACGCGGCCAAATCCGCGTCGAAGAAATTCTGGTCGAGCGTGGCCTGATGCAACCAGGCGATTCGCTGTACTCGGCAACCAATATCACCTTGTTACACCATGTCTATGCTGGCCTACGGGCACACAACCTGTTTAAGAAAGACGTGGATTATGTGGTGAAAGACGACCAAATCGTCATCGTCGACGAACATACCGGCCGGACTATGGAAGGCCGCCGTTGGTCTGAAGGTTTACATCAGGCAATTGAAGCCAAAGAAGGTGTGCGCATTCAGAACGAAAACCAGACTCTGGCGTCTATCACTTTCCAGAACTACTTCCGTTTGTACGACAAACTGGCCGGTATGACCGGGACAGCAGACACTGAAGCCTTTGAATTCCAACAAATTTATGGCCTGGAGACTATCGTAGTCCCAACCAACAGACCAATGGTGCGTAAAGATATGCCTGATTTGGTGTATCTGACCGCAGAAGAGAAATATCAGGCGATTATTAAAGATATCGAAGCGACCCGTGCGCTGATGCGGCCAATTCTGGTGGGTACTGCGTCGATTGAAAGCTCTGAATATTTATCTTCATTGCTGCATAAAGCGAAAATCCCGCATCAGGTATTAAACGCCAAGTTCCACGCAAACGAAGCGCAGATTATTGCTGAAGCCGGTCGTCCGGGCACAGTCACCATCGCGACCAATATGGCAGGTCGGGGTACAGATATCGTATTAGGCGGTAACTGGCAGGCGGACGTTGCGAAACTTGATAACCCAACAGAAGATCAAATCGCGGCATTAAAAGCTGAGTGGCAGCAGCGCCATGACGCTGTCATAGCTGCGGGTGGTTTACATATTATCGGTACTGAACGCCACGAATCGCGCCGGATTGACAACCAGCTGCGCGGTCGTTCTGGTCGTCAGGGCGACGCTGGTTCCAGCCGTTTTTACCTGGCACTGGATGATGCATTAATGCGTATTTTCGCGTCTGACCGGATGGCCGGCATGATGCGTAAACTGGGGATGGAACCGGGCGAAGCCATTGAACATCCACTGGTCAGTCGCGCTATAGAAAATGCACAGCGCAAAGTAGAAGCGCGCAACTTCGATATCCGTAAGCAATTACTTGAATTTGATGATGTTGCCAATGACCAGCGTAAAGTTGTTTACGAGCAGCGTAATGAGTTGCTGGCAGCGGAAGATATCACTGAAACCATCGCAGCCGTACGTCAGGACGTCGTGGAATCGGTGATCAGTCAGTATATTCCACCACAATCGCTGGATGAGATGTGGGATATTCCTGGCCTGGAAGCCCGTTTCCGTGCAGATTTTGCCATCGACATGCCAATCGCCAAATGGCTGGCTGACGATAACAAACTGTTTGAAGAAAAACTGCGTGAACGCATTCAGGACGTTGTTGAGAAAACTTACCAGCTGAAAGAAGAAATGGTTGGAGCCCCGGTGTTACGCCAGTTTGAAAAGGCCGTGATGCTGCAAAGCCTCGACACACATTGGAAAGAGCATCTGGCAGCGATGGATCACCTGCGTCAGGGTATCAACCTGCGCGGTTATGCGCAGAAGAACCCGAAACAGGAATACAAGCGTGAAGCCTTTGAGCTGTTCTCCAATATGCTGGATCAGCTGAAACTGGATGTGGTTGGTGTGCTGAGCCGCGTACAGATCCGCGCGCCGGAAGATGTTGAGGCCGTTGAAGAGCAACGTCGTAAGGCTGATCAGGTTGAAATGGCGTATCAGCATGAAGAAGCTGAACATATCGGCGGTGAAGTGCCGGCAACGCCGCCAGGACCTGTGTTCCGCGATGCGGAGAAAATCGGCCGCAATGACCCATGCCCTTGTGGCTCGGGCAAAAAATACAAACAGTGTCATGGCAAGCTGAGCTGAGCTAAGCTGAGCGCCGCAGACCGGATAAAAAGCAGAGCTTGCTCTGCTTTTTGCATTTTCAGGCAGAGCCACCGGAAAAGAGGATCAAAGTGAAATCAATTCATGTTGCTGTCGGGGTCATTACCAGGGGCGAACAAGTTTTCATCAGCAAACGACCAGACCAGCTGCATCAGGGCGGCCGCTGGGAGTTTCCCGGTGGTAAAGTTGAGCAGGGCGAAACGGTGTTGCAGGCGTTGCACCGGGAGCTTTGGGAAGAAGTCGGGCTGACCGTCACTGAGGCTTTGCCACTGTTGCAGCTGGAATATGATTATCCGGAAAAACGGGTATTGCTGGA
>CBFGPY010000017.1:0-13238 GCA_965650755.1 uncultured Chromatiaceae bacterium
CATTCACCGGTGTGGTGATTGCCCACCCGCCGGAGGGCTGAACTTGAACCATCCCGACTCATCAGCAGGGGCCGAGCTGTCACAACAACTGCTGGCACTGCAGGCGGAAAACCAAAAGCTGCGCAAAATCAATCAGGCGCTGATTGAACGCGTTGAGGCCGGCCATGTCGCAGTGCAAACCGGGCCTTATGCCGCCTTTCAGCACGCGGCCGTACTGGCCGAACAGGTGCGGGAGCGCACGGCCGAACTGTCACAGGCTTATGACGAGCTGCGCCGTTCCCTGCGTTATTCTGAAACCCTGGCACAAAGCGAGCGCTGGATCCGCACTATTACCGACCATGTGCCGGCGATGATTGCTTATCTGTCTGCGGCCGGGATTTATCTGTTTACCAACCGCGGCTATGACGAATTTTATGGCGTGCCGACCGGCAGTTTATTAAACCAGACTTTGGATGCAGCACATGGTCCGCAAGGCGCCGCCAGGCTCGCACCTTATGTGTTGCAAGTCTTAAATGGCCAGCAGGTGGTTTTTGAAATCGACGAGCGCAATGCCGCCGGCGAGTGGCGGCATTTGCTGAAAACCTATGTGCCGCACCGGGACGAGCAACAGCAAATCAACGGTTTTTTTGTATTAAACCGCGACATTACTGAGCGCAAACGCACGTCGGAAGCTTTGCGTCAGGCCAATCTGCATTTGGAACAACGGGTTGCTGAACGCACCGCTGCACTGACAGCCCTGAACCAACAACTGCGTGCCGCCACCGCGGCTGCCGAGCAGGCCAATCAGTCGAAAAGCCAGCTGTTAGCGGCCGTCAGCCATGATGTGTTGCAGCCGCTGAACGCGGCCCGGCTGTTTAACGGGGCCTTATTGGAACAACCGCTTACCCATAACCAACAACAGCTGGTGTTGTCGGCCGGCCGGGCACTGGATGACGTCGGCGATTTGCTGCGCACGCTGGTTGATTTATCCAAACTGGATGCTGGCCAGTTGCAACCTGATTGCTGCAACGTAGCACTTGGGCCTTTGCTGGCTGCACTGGCCAGCGAGTTTGCCGCGATGGCAGGCAGTAAAGGATTGCAATTCCGTGCTGTGGCCAGCACAGCAACCGTCTGGACAGATCCAGCCTGGTTGACGCGAATTTTGCGCAATTTGCTGACCAACGCCTTGCGTTACACGCCGCCCGGTGGCTCAGTGTTGCTGGGCTGCCGGCGACGGGGCGACAAAGTGGAAATTCAGGTACTGGATAGCGGCGTCGGCATCGCGGCTGAGCATCTTGGCGTGATTTTTCAGGAATTTCAGCGCCTGCCGCAAAGCCGTGCCACTGAGGCCGGCCTGGGTCTGGGGCTGGCGATTGTCGAACGGCTTTGCCGGTTACTGGCTCATCCGCTGCGGGTGCAGTCAGTGCCTGGCCGGGGGTCAGTATTTGCGCTGCAGCTACCAGCTGCCCAACCGCTACCACAAGTGCAACCAGCGTTCACATCTGAGACGGAATCAACTGCCGGCACCATCTGGGTTATCGATAACGATGCAACGATTTGCCAGGCCATGGCTACTTTATTAGCAAGCTGGGGTTATCGGGTACAAAGCGGTGCTGACGCCATTACTTTTGCCGAACAGGATAAACCCAATCTGCTGATTGTTGATTATCATCTGGCAGATGGTTTGCTGGGTACTTCTGTCGCGCGACAAATAACAGACCGGGCGGGTTTTGCTGATTTACCGGTATTGATGATCACTGCCAATAGCCAGCAGCAGCTTGCTGTTGAACTGAAACAACAAGGTTATCAGCTGCTATACAAACCGGTGCGGCCGCTGCAGCTCAAAAGCATGCTGCGCCATCTGCTGACGGGCAATTTACAGACCTGTTGATTTACAGATACAAACTGAAATCGAGATCACGCGCCAGTAAAATGGCCTGCACCCGGCTTGGCACGCCGAGTTTAGCCAGTACGGCAGAGACATGGGCTTTGACTGTGGTTTCAGCAATACAGAGTGCGTCGGCGATTTGTTTATTCGATTCGCCACTGACCATCCGCTGTAACACTTTGATTTGTTTTTTGGTCAGGCCACGTAGCAACGCCTGCTCAGCTTTGTGCTCGATGGCACTTTGCGCACTCTGCGTGCTTTGCCGGAAAGTATCCGCCGGCAGATAAATATCGCCATTGAGTAACTGCTTCAGCGCACCGACCAGTTGCTGACGGCCAGCCGCTTTGGAAATAAAGCCGGCAGCGCCAAACGCCATCGCTTGTAATACCGTTTGTTTATCATCTTCAGCCGACAACATCGCCACGGCAATCTGTGGGAACTGCTGTCGTAGTTGCACCAAGCCATTAAGTCCGGTCATACCCGGCATATTCAGGTCCAGCAATATAAAGTCCAGTGCAGCGTAGCGGGTCGCAAGTGCCTGCACTTCAGCCAGAGACCCCGCTTCCAGCACTGTCAGATCGTGGAAATTCTGTGTCAGCACATCTTTCAGGGCGTCACGGTATAACGGATGATCATCGGCTACGCAGATATATTGCATCGGTGTGGTTTTTTAATTGGGCTTTTAGCAGAGTAAAGACTGGCGCGGCTTTGTGCAAGCAGCCGGACCTAACCGACTGCTTTGTGCCCCCCAGCTTTAACGCTCAAAAGTCCCTTTTACCAGCGCCTGACCGCCCTGGACCAGCCGACGGCCTTTGGCCAGCACGGTGTCCAGCTGTAAATCATCCCGGCGCAGTAACAGTAAGTCAGCATCCAGACCAACCGCCAAACGGCCTTTTTGTCCAAGACCTAATACGGTCGCAGGTGCCGCTGTGACTGCGGTTAAAGCATGTGCCAGCGGCACCTGATGGCGCTTGACTGCATCGCGGAAACTATCAAACAGGCTACGTACTTGCCCGACCTCCAGGCCCTGCAATTCACCATCCTCGTTAAAAACCGGCAGGCTGGCGTTGCCGTCCGAGCTTAAAGTCAGCTGCAGTGGCGCAATGCCCAGATAGAGCGCTTCCGCCAACGCTGCGGCAGCTGCGACTTCGCCGTGCTGCAAATCATAAGCCGTGGTACTGGTGGTAAAATCAATCACACCGCCTTTTTTGGCAAATTCGATGCCCGCCTCAAAGATACGGCGATTGCGGTTCATGTGGGTTGGATAAAACTGTTTCAGCTTCAGCTCAGTACCGCTGACCGCCTGATATAACGGCTGCAGCATCCGTTCGCCGGCACCGACGTGCACGCTGACCACACCACCTTTACCGGCTAACATGCCGCCGACCCGCGCTGCCGCAGCGACTTTGCGGATCTCGTCTGTAGTGGGCTGCGACGAACGATGATCGCTGATGGCAATTTCACCGACACCAATAAATTTGTCGATCAGAATCAAATCGTCAGTGATGCTACCGGTTAAGGTTCTGCATGGAATTTCATAAGAGCCGGTGTGGCAATAGGTGCTGATGCCTTCAGTTTCCAGCGCATGCGCTTTGGCCAGCAGGTTGGTCAAGGTGCGAGTGGTGGCATCGGTGCCGAGCACGCCAATAGCGGTGGTCACCCCGGCGAGCGTGGCGTCCGTCAGCTGCATTTCCGGCGTGCGGGTGGCAAAACCGCCTTCACCGCCACCACCGATAAAATGTACCAGCGAATCGATAAAACCAGGCGTCAGGTAGTAGTCAGTGCAGTCGATGACAGTCACCGGCATATTGCTGCCAGCCAAATTAAAATCGGTACCAATCGCTGCAATCCGGTTGCCGGCCACAATCAGGTCCTGCCGGCCAAGTGGCTGCGGCGCCATCAATTCAGCATGTTTAAACAGAATGATCGAGTTCACAAAACAGTCCTTTTACTGGTATTGAATGGCGACGGCAAGCAGCATAAAAGCACTGGCGAGCGCAAACAGATACAGCTGTAGCCGCCAGACAAATCGCAGCCAGACGGTCCAGTCCAGCCGCACTGCCCCAAGACAACCAATCAGCGCAGCCGAAGTTGGAATAATGCAGTTGGTCAGGCCATCGCCGAGCTGAAAAGCCAGCACCGCGGTCTGGCGCGACAAGCCAATCAAGTCGGACAAAGGGGAAATCAGTGGCATCGTCAGCGCCGCCTGGCCGGAACCGGACGAGACAAAGAAATTAATCACCGACTGCACTACCAGCATCAGCCAGGCGGATAAATAGGCCGGTAAATCCTGCAGCGATTGCGCCGAATAATACAGCAGAGTATTAAGTACAGAAGGCGTTTGTGGGTCACCGCCGCCCAGCAACAACAACATACCTTTGGCCATGCCGACGATCATCGCGGCCGGCAGCAACTCAGCGGCGCCTTGTTTAAATCCTTCAGCGACATCGTTTACCGACATGCGCCGGCCAATCACAGCAATCACGCCAATCACAATACCAATAGTGAAAAACTGGCTGGCGATCTCCGGAATGTAATATTCACGGCTGGTGACGCCCCAGATGATCCAGCCAAGGCCGGCAAAAAAGGCCAGCAGGATCACGGAGTCCAACAGCTGATACTGACTGATCACCTGTGCGCTGTGCTGACTGCGCTGGCGTAAATCAGACTGATAACTCAGCGACAGCGCCGGATTGGCTTTGATTTTGGCGGCATAGCGCATCGTAAACACCAGTCCAAACAGCGTAAACACCGCCCACATCACCATGCGCAGTTCCTGACCGGAAAACAGCGGGATCTCAGCGATACCCTGGGCAATCGCCACGTTAAACGGGTTCATCCAGGACGTAGCAAAACCGATTTGGGTCGCAACATAAGTCACCAGCACTGTAGTGATAGCGTCGTACCCTAACGCCAGCATCAGCGGTAGCAGGATGATACAAAATGCGATGGCCTCTTCGCCCATGCCAAACACGGCGCCACCGAGAGAAAACAGTAAAAATAACAATGGGATAAACAAAAACTGCAGATTTTGCGTGCGGCGAATAAGTGCCAGAATGCCATTGTGGATAGCACCGGTTTTCATCAGAATGCCAAAAGCGCCGCCAGTCAGCAGGATAAACATCACCACGCCAACCGCCGAGCCCCACTTATTGCCCGACACCAGCCCCTCAAAGGCATAATTAAAAAAACCAACACCGCCACCTTCGGCAAACAGCGGCACGCCCCCCTGGCTATTCTCAGCAAAACGGAAACTATTCGGGTCCAGCTTCCCGGTGACTTTGGCGGCGCCCTGCGCCACCGGTGCCGGTTCCAGCAGTTGGAAAGAACCGGCCGGGATCAGGTGCGAAGCAATGGCTGCCAACACCATGATAAAAAACAGGATCACCATGGCATCCGGCATGGACGTCGCTGGTGTGGCTGACGCCGGGCTGGACTGCGGCGATTTCGGGGTAACAGACATAATTTAACCTGCGGATTACGACTGGCTCCAAAGCCAGATCGACAAGGATTCAGACCAGCACAGCGTGCATTGACGCAATAGACAATCACATTGTGTGGTCATTGGAGGTGGCGACACAGACGCCAGCCAGACACAGGGTGTCTGGCTGCAATCTACTCGTTAAACCACTCCGACAGGTAGTAGGACGAGTAGTGATATGAGCTCAAAGCAAAGGCATTTTTCAGCATATCGCTACCAAAAAAACTGGAGAAAACGGGTATCAGCCTGGCGGCAAAGCCGGCTGTCTTTTTCAGAAATACTGATTTAGCCGGCGGAAGTCAAGCAAGACCGGCCAAAAAAACTGCTGGATTTTAGCGCACCGCCCGGCGTATTAGTAAATAAACCCACTACTCATGGACCTTACAATGAAACAATCTTTGCGCCGCAATATCACGGTATTCGTACCGGTATTAGTACCAGCACTAGCCCTTTACAGCGCGGCATCTGTCGCTGCTGCTTCGTCAACATTTCCAGAATTTTCAATGGTGTTAGTTGGGGGCGGTTTGCATACCTGCAGCTCGCAAAGTCGCTCTTCCTGTGCTGAAAACCCGCAGTTTGCCGGGAGTAGCAAAAGCACCGAACTGTACGCGCTGAGCCTGCCCAGTATTCGTGCTATCAGCCAATCCGCTGTGTGGCCACAAAGCCGGGCTGTACAGCGCCAACAGACACAAGCCATCCTGAGTCAGCTGATGCTGGATTTTGGCACCACGGCCATGACTGAAGACGAATTGCGCCAACGCTTACGGCTGGCCAAAGTTGAACTGGCCGGTCAGACCATCAGCGGCGAAACCCTGTACCAGCAGCTGTCGGAACTGGAACTGAACCTGATGTTTGACCTGCTGCAGCAGCCGCAGCTATCGCAACAACAGCGCAAGCGTGAACAGGCTAGTCTGGCACAGACCAAAGACAAGTTCAGCGTCGAAATTTACGAAAAAATCACTGAGTTGGCGGCGAAAGTCCGGCAAAAATCAGGAAAACCTATGGTTTTAGTGGTCACAGCATCCAGCCGTGACCCGCTGGCCGCGGTAGATTTTTATCAAAGCGCTTTTGCCGAGACTGGTGCCGAGGCGCGCTGGCTACCGCTGAACGCCGCCTATCAGACGGCACAGCAGCAAAAAACCGCCGGTACAGCCAGTTGTGACCGGTTACCGCAGTACCTCGCTGACATCCACGGCAGCTACAACCGCGCTGCGGTGTATCCGGATTTATTCGCCGAGCTGCAGGCTTTTTGCCAGCAAGGCCCGGCCGCTGCAGTTACGCAAATTGAACAAGCCGACGCGATTTTTTTTAACGGCGGCGACCAAAGCCTGACGTTGCAAGCGCTGCGCCTGCCAGACGGCAGCCCGAGCGCGGAACTGAAGGCCATTACAGCCCGGCTGCAGGCGGGCAAGCTGATTGTCGCCGGCACCAGCGCCGGCACCGCGGTGCAAGCCGGCGGCCGCTTTGCAGAAAAACCGGTACCGATGATCAGCAATGGCAGCAGCAGTCAGGCACTGCAAAGCGGCGCTGTGGCCGCAGCGGCACCGCTGGCTGGCTGTGAAAAAAATCACAGCTGCCCGGCTGAACTGGCCGAAGACCAGCTGACTTACCGGGCACAGGGTGGCCTGGGTTTATTCCCCTTTGGCGTCACCGATACGCATTTTTCCGAACGCGGCCGTGAAGCCCGGCTGGTGCGACTGTTAAGCGACACCCAAACCCGCTACGGTTTTGGCGTCGATGAAGCCACGGCTCTGCTGGTTGGCCTTTATCCAACAGCGCCAAACGATGCGCGGTTTGCCGTGCTCGGTGCGTCAGGCGTTTATGTTGCTGATTTGGCTGGCGCTAAGGTCAATGGCAGCGGCGCGAACTGGACCATCAGCGATGTACGCACCCATTACCTGAGCCGGAAAGACCAGGCCGTGCTGCGAAATGGCGAGCTGACACTGCAGTTTGCCCCCTGGAAAAAGCCAGTGAAAGCAGCGAAAACTTCAGCGGGCGTACTGAAGAACAACGACATCCTGACAGGAGACAATTACCGGCAGCTGGCACAGCAACTGTGCCGCAACGGCCAAGGCCGGGCTGAAGGCCTGGCAGCGCAGGCTCAGCTGGTGCTGCAGCAACAGCCCGACAGCCGGGCCGCCCTTGGTACTTATTCGCAAATGAAACCGGTGGCTGAATATTGTTCGTATCAGAATTTTTATCTGCAGATCAATCGCTAAGCGCTCGTTGAGCGCAGAGTGAAAAAAAACCGCTTGACAGTTTTTGCCGGATCAGACAGTTTGAAAAGCAAGCCGATTTTCAGGCTGTGCTGGTCCGGTTGGGCTGGCCAAAATGCTGAATAGCCCCGAATAACCCCAAAGCAGCGCGACGCCAATACTGAGCCGCTGCCAAACCCAAAGGAGGAGAGTCATGTTGAAATGCGCAGTCAATCTGAGCAACTACCGTTACTCTCCTTACTACCTGTCCGAGTGGTTTAATAATTAGCCACCCCTCTGCCTGACGCAGAGGGACGCCCCACAGATCCCGGCTTTACGGCAATAATCCGCCTGTTGTTGCACACTCCCTGCACTTGCAGTTCGTGGTTATTGATGATCTGTCCGAGCGTGTCACTCCGGATCTGCCTGTGCGGCCCCCTCTGTGTCGTTTTTTTACACAACGTAAATCAGATTGCTCCAAAGCAACATTTTGATCCAGAGGAATGCCCATGAACGCAACAACATCACCGACAGCGATGCTCCGCAAATCAGCCTTGTGCACCGCTTTACTGCTGGCTTTTAGCACCCAGGCCCAGCAAGCACCAGCAGCAACAGCAGAGGCGGATGCCGAGAAAAAAATCGAAAAAATTGAAGTCACAGGTTCACGCCTCAAAGGCGTTGACATGGAAGGCGCCAATCCACTGCAGGTCTTCACTGCTGAAGAGCTGATTAACAAAGGCTACGACAATGTCGCCAGCTTCCTGCGTGACCTGCCACAAGCCGCCAGTGCCGGCACTTTCACTGAAAACGGCAACGTCGGCGGTTCGGACGGCACGCCACCGGGCGCGGCCGGCGTCAGTTTACGCGGCCTGGGCTCGAGCTCGACGCTGGTGTTAGTGAATGGTCGTCGCGTCGCGGTTGACTCTTTCTCCAACGGCTTTGATTCTTTTGTTAACGTCAACGCCATTCCGATGGCGGCTATTGAGCGCATCGACGTGCTGACTGACGGCGCCGCTTCAGTCTATGGCTCAGACGCCATCGCCGGCGTGATCAACTTTATCCTGAAAAAAGATTACGAAGGCCAGGAAATCAGCGCCATGTACGGCGATGACAGTGCCGACAGTGACTTCACCCGGCAAAACTTCACTTACACCGGCGGTTTTGCCACTGAAAATTCCAACACGACGCTGGTGCTGGACTACTTCAAACGCGATGCGCTGATGAATACCGACCGGCCAATCGACGTGACTTTTAAGTCGTCGACCCGCGTTACTATTGACGGCAAAGACTATGCAGAGCCCTGGTGCGGCACTGCAACCAGCAACGGCGGCACCCGCTGCCAATATGACTATGTGATGGAACGGGCTATTCAGCCAGACAGCAAAAACCTCGGCGCGACACTGAATCATATCTATCGCCTCGGTGGTGACAAAGAGTTGTTTGTTGAAGCTATGGTTCAGCAAAACAGTGGTCACTCTTACGATTCTGCCGGTTCTTTTGACCTGCGTGTGCCGGGTTCGCTCAGCTCAGTGCCGCAGTGGGTCCGCGATATTGACGCGAAAAACGGCTCTGTTGGCACTATCCGCATCCGCTCACGTTATCCGGAAGTGCGGATGCAGGAATATGACAGCAACAGCTACCGCCTGCTGGCCGGCCTGCGCGGTGAGACCACGCTGTTTGGCAGCAGTGACAGCTGGCGCTGGGAAACGGCCGCGACTATCGGCAAATCAGACAACGAAGTGCTGCATACCAGTGGTTATTTCCATCTGGACCGCGTCGCTGCGGCGACCGCCAGCGGCCAGTTTAATCCGTTTAATTTAGGCCGCGACACCAAGCCTGAAGTGCTGGCCAGCCTGCGTGAACTGGCGCCACGGGTCGGTGAATCGGACGTGAAATCCTGGGACTTTAACTTCAGTGGTCAGCTCGGTGAATTACCTGCCGGGCCAATCAGTGCCGTATTTGGCGGTGAATGGCGCAGCGAAGATATTTTTGACCGGCCAGCTTTAGTCGCCCAACAAGGTCTGGTCAGTACTCTTGGTGCCAGCGACGCCGCAGCAGACCGCACCCAATATGCCGGTTATGCAGAATTTAACCTGCCATTGACCGAGCAACTGGATGCGATCACGGCACTGCGGTATGACCATTACAGTGATTTTGGAGGTGATGCCAACCCGAAAGTTTCACTGCGCTACAAAGCGACTGACGACGTGATCCTGCGCGCCAGCTGGAGCACCGGTTTCCGCGCCCCGTCTTTGTCTGAACTGGGCGCCGGTACTTCGTTAGGCTCGAACTATATCGATTGTGGCAGCGGCAAACCTTATAACGGGTTGTGCGGCAGCTTCGGTGCTCAGGCCGGTGAACTGGAATTTGATCAGGAAACGCTGGGCAACCGCGGCCTGGATGCTGAAAGCTCTGAAGCCTGGAACGCCGGTGTATCCTGGAACCTGACCGACGACTTCAACATCACTGTGGATTACTGGCGTTATGAGCACACTGATATCGTCGATGTGGACGCCAACACGACGTTAAAAGCCTGTCTCGCCGGCACGGCTCCGACCGTGACTAACGAAGCCGCTCTGAACGGCGCCTTTGGTTGTGTCAAAGACAGCGGCGGTGATTTGGTATTCCTGCGCACCGGTTTCTTTAACGTCGGCGCTCAGGAAACTGACGGTATCGACGCTAAAGTCAAATACGGCTTCGACAGCAGCGCCGGTCGTTTTAACCTGACCTTAGCCGGCACCCGCACTTTAAGCTACGAGCGTCAGCTGACAGCAGACGATCCGGCCGAAGATTTACTGGGTAAACTCAGTGGCGCCAGTGAAATTGCCCGGCCGGAATTTGTCGGCGACGCGGCGGTGGACTGGGAACTGCAGGACTGGAATGCCAGCTTAAGCGCGCACTACATCAGCTCACTGGGCGATGGTGACTTTAAGTTTGACAATGAAACAGTGAAATCCTGGCTGACCCTCAACGCCAGCATCGGTTACAACATCACCGACAAACAGGATATTCAGTTCGCGGTGCGTAACCTGACCGATAAAGAACCGCCTTATGCATCGTCACCAACCAACGGTTATGCAAGCTCGATCCACGACTGGTTAGGCCGTAACTGGACCCTGCGTTATACCGTGAAGTTCTAATCTTCCGCCCGATAAAAAATGGCAGCTCCGGCTGCCATTTTTCATTTAATTGCGGCGAAATTGCCGGCAACAACGGCAAAATGGCGTAAATCAGTCCTCTTCCCACAACTCATCATCCTGCGCCCACAGGCTCAGTAATTGCGCTTGCCGACTGAGCTGTTTGGCCTGCGCGGTTAAATCACCGCTCAGCATCGGGCTGCCTTCCCAGCTCTCGCCTTTTTGCGCTTTGGCTGCCAACCCGGCCCAGCGTTTGGCAAAAGCCGCCATGGCATCACGCGGCTCAGGTAACTCTGCTGCCGGTAAATGGTCAAAAGGCACCGGCTGTGGCTGCGCACCGGTGCTGTCGCCGGCTAAAATCCAGTGGCCGGCATAACCCGGGTCGGCCGGATCTTCCACCACCCACAATCCGACATAAGGCGCGGTATACCACTCAGGCCAATCGCAAATCAGGCCATGCGGGATTTGTTGTGCTTGCACATAAGCTTCGATTGCAGCGAATTGTTGTTCGCACCAGACAAAATCTGCGCTGTCATCCCATTCCATCCTAAAACTCCTGAATCGAAACATCCGGCTATTGTCGGTGTCATATTGAGTTGCTGCAAGCACTGATAACCTGCAGCTGCAGTGGCAAAATAGCAGCTGTTCAGATAAATTAACTTTTTGTCCTCATCATGGTGAAATTTGTTGCATTGGATCCGACGCCTGACTAGTTTGCTGCTGTCGCTCGTTTTAATAGGCGGGCATGGGCTGATTGTCGGCAATGCAGCTGCCATGACCTTAGACGCGACACCGGTTGAACGACCGCACAATACACCTGGCGTAGTGTACAGCGTCACGCAGGACCAGCAGGATTACCTCTGGCTGGCCGCTGAGTTTGAAGGGTTGCTGCGCTATGACGGCCAGGAATATCTGCGTTTTATGCCGCCGGGCCCACGCCGCGCTGTCAGTTTCAGTCAGGTGGTCAGTGACAGTCAGAATCAGCTGTGGGTCGGCACCTGGGGCAATGGCCTGTGGCGACTCGATAGCCGGCGCAGAGACTGGCAACAAATCAACAGCGCACTGCCGGCCGACGCCCGTATCCAATCCTTATTACTGAGCCGAAACCAAATGTTATGGGTTGGCACCACTGCCGGGCTATTCAGGCTGACCACCGGCAGTCAACAAGCCGAACTGTGGCAACCGCTCGCCGGGCAGCGCATCTGGCAACTAACCGAACAGGACGACGGCACTTTATGGGTCGCCACATCAAACGGCCTCTACCGCCAGCCGGCAGACTCGACAGCCAAAGGCGAGTGGCTCAAGCAGGCGGAGTTTCGCGACAAAGAGATCCGCACTGTGGCCGTACAGGGCCAGCATTTATTAGTCGGGCAACGCGCACATTTGCACCTGCTGGATTTATCAAAGCCCAATCAAAACCAGCATATTGAATTTGGTAACCCGAATACCATATTGGCCGAATCCGCCAGCAGCTGGTTGATTGGGTCAATTGACGGGCTGTTCCGGGTAAAACTGACCGGCGGAAAACTGACGACTGAACTGCTGCAAAGTGCGGTCGACATCCGTAAAATTTTCCGTGACCGGCGTGGCCAAATCTGGCTGACCAGCCGTAACAACGGCATGCAGATGCTGCCGGCTGCAGCGATCCGGCCAATTGAACCTGCGATCAGTGCTTTCCTGAATCCAAAACAGCCCCACCGGCTCGGCCCTGCTTCCACCACAGACACCCGCTGGCAGGCGCTGGAAAAATCCCTATTACAGCTGCATCAGGGCCAATGGCGTGAACTGTTTTTTGCTGCGGGTAATCCGGTTGCATATGTGCGTGATGTGGTGCAATTCGGCACTTATACGCTGGCCGCGACTGATCAGGGTTTGTTTCAACTCAACAGCAACCTGCAGTTTGTGCCGGTTCCGCTCAAGATCAACACAGCGCGTTTTAATATCGAGCGAATGGTTGTCGCTGCAGATGGCGCCTTATGGCTGGGTTTGTGGGAACAAGGTGTGTACCGGATTGATGCTGCAGCCGCCACCAAACCGGTCAGTGACTGGCAGGCCGAGCAGCTGCAAACCGATGTGCAGGCGCAAGAAGGCATCGTTGATATCCAGACCGATGCGCAGCAACGCCTGTGGTTATTGAGTCGTCAGGGCAAGTTGTATCAGGGCGAGGCCGACAAAATTACCCTGCGCTGGCAGCCGGATAACAAGCTCGCGACCGGGTACTTCCAGTGCATGTTGCCAGTTGAAGACATGCTGTGGCTCTGCACCGACC
Source organism: uncultured Chromatiaceae bacterium (assembly GCA_965650755.1). Taxonomy (GTDB): domain Bacteria; phylum Pseudomonadota; class Gammaproteobacteria; order Enterobacterales; family Alteromonadaceae; genus Pararheinheimera. The sequence goes on from CBFGPY010000017.1 coordinate 12,950, forward strand.
AGGGCCTCATCCGCCTCAAACAAGATCTGACGACCGCCACTCTGCTTGGTCAGGCGCAAGGTCTGCCAGATCCAAGGGTCATTGGCATCGCCCGCACTGAACATTTTGTCTGGGTGCTGACCCGCAATGGTGTGCTGAGTTTTAACCCGGACGGCAGCAATTTACACCTGCTGGTGGCAAGACCCGGACTGGACTTCAGCAGTGCCCAGCTCAAAGGCATCAGCCCACTCGCTGATAATCAGGTGCAACTGGCAACCAGCAGCGGCCTGTGGCAACTCAGTCAGGCTGA
>CBFGPY010000018.1:0-13026 GCA_965650755.1 uncultured Chromatiaceae bacterium
GCACCAAAAACCAGGTCGCGACTGAATTGCCGGATAAAACCGAAATCATTCAGTTGCTGGAACTGGAACACGACCAGCGCAATTTATACGAAAGCATCCGGCTGGTGATGGAAACCAAAGTGCGTGAGCTGTTCCTGAAAAAAGGTGTGGCCGCCAGTCAGATCGAATTCCTCGACGCACTGCTGAAATTACGTCAGGCCTGCTGTGACGCACGGTTAGTGCCGATTGAGCAGGCACAGTCAGTCAAGCACAATGCCAAATTAGAATGGTTGCGCGACAACCTGCCGGAAATGGTGGAAGAAGGCCGAAAAATCCTGTTGTTCAGCCAGTTTGCCAGCATGTTGGGGCTGATTGAGCAAGAGCTGCAGTACCTGGGCATTCCGTACAGCAAACTAACCGGCCAGACCAAAAACCGTCAGCAACAAATCGACGACTTCCAGCACGGCAGTAATCCGATTTTCCTGATAAGCCTCAAAGCTGGCGGCACCGGCTTGAACCTGACCGCGGCGGACACTGTGATCCACTACGATCCCTGGTGGAATCCTGCAGCCGAAAATCAAGCCACCGACCGCGCGCACCGCATCGGCCAGGACAAAGCGGTGTTTGTTTATAAATTGATTGCCCGTCACACCGTCGAAGAAAAAGTGCAACAGATGCAGCAATATAAACGTGGTCTTGCTGACCAACTATTTGCCGGCACTCAGGGCCAGCCCTGGCAAGGCAGCGCCATGGATTTACTGGCGCTGTTCGGCGAGGGTTGAGGGGCGCCGGGCGAGCTGGTTTTGGGCTGATTTGTGCCAATTACGGGCATTGGAAAATGTACGGCGTGTGACGCCCAGCGGGCTTCGCTTACCGTACCTACCTTTGAGAACCGATCGTAGGTACGGCAAGCGTCAGCGTGCTGGCCACCACGTGGCGTACAGGTCCGGTAAATTTCTGCAATTCGCTCAAAGCGGTGCATCCACATCTTTAATCGTCACATTGCCATTGATCCGGTTCTCGACCGGCGTTAACAGTTTCACCACTTTGTGAGCCTGTTCAGCGCGGGCGAAGTCGACCAGTGGCTGAGCATTACACACCACTTTTTTCACCGCATTGTCTTTGCTGATGCGATAGGCTTTTAAGGTTTTCACCAGGCCAAAGGCATCATCTTGTGAGGCTTCGACACAGACACTGAGTACGGCCTGATCGATATAGGACATTTCGCCTTTGCTGGCGCTGGCAGGCATCGCCAGACTGGCGGCAACAGTGATGGTCAGTGCGGCACTACGGATAAAAGTCATGGTGTTCATTGTAAATCCCTCTGGGTCATTTTATGCATCAGGTTTTAGCGGCGTTGTGGTCAGGCACATGCAGCCATGGGGGAATTATCAGGTCGGAGCGGTCAGCTGTCTGCGCAAAAGGGACATCAGGTGAAGCGCTGGTGATTAAGTGACCAGCGCTGAATTTGACGGGATAAACGGGCTGCTCTGCACGGAGATTTGCCACGATCTCTGAAGACTGAGATCGTGGCTTTGCGGCTATTTTTCCAGTTTCAGTGTGTAGCTGCCACTTCCACTGACCGCTTTGACCAGCATGCGGTAATAGGCGCTATTGGCCGCATAACTTAATGACTCTTTTGACGTGCCTGAAGTAGATTGCGCGACATTGACCCAGCTGGAACCATTCCAGCGCTGAAGGTACAAATCAAAATTCGCGGTTGCCGGCCCGGTTAACGTCAGGCGTAATGTTCCGCCACCGTACTGAAAATAACTGTTATTTGGCACAATTGCCTGGGCACCGCTGGCCAGGGTTCCGCTATAGGTTTCTCCGCTGGCCGCTGCCACCAGTTGAAAACTGATAGTGGGTGCCGGTGTACTGATCTTAGTCAGCGCAAAACCTGAATCCGTGCCATTCCACCACAGGCTGTTGGTGCCCTTACTGGTCAGTGCATTTGGTAGATTGCGGTTAAAGTCTGGGCTGCTGATGCCGTCGTATAAATCGGTGGCATCACTGCGATTGCGTTTATTTTCCGGGTCCCGGTTGCCGTCAGCATGTTCCATCTGAATATAGGGTTTCCATTCATTGGAGTTGTCACCGGCTGGATCGACATGCCAGACCGCCAGGCCCTGGTCCGGTTGATATTGCTGTTGGCCGCTTTGGTAAATGGCTTCCAGATAAAAGGCTTCAGCGGTGTTGGCCGGGTTGCTCCAGCGATACAACTGATGGCTTTCTGAGGTATGACTGAGAAGTCCGGCAGGTGCCTGGCTGTTTAATTTCGGGTTCAGTTCAATCACGCTGTCCCAGCCGGCCAGATGGCGCAATACGCCCACAGGTGGTGTCGGTTTAAACTTATTTTGTGTCCCAATAGCGCCATAACCCATCAGGCAAAAAGCAGCGACTGAACCTTCCGAGCTACCGTCATAGTCGTACAAGTCGGGCCAACCGAATAACAAATGGCCGCTTTCATGAACAAAAGTACCAATGGCCATGTTGCTGCCCATGTTGGTTATCTGATAACGCGACGTACAGACGCCGTCAGCACAGAACTTCGGCGACAAACCGCCCATATGAGGCCACAAGCCTTTTGACCAGGCACTGTCTGCTTCGCCGGCATAAAAGAAATTCAACCCCAGAATTTGTTTACTGCTGTTGGTGGTCAGTGTGGAAAAATCAAAGCCTTCGGTATACTCCAGCCAATTCAGGGCTTCTGAGATCAACTCCATCGACCGCACCGATGCGGATAAGCTGTTATCGGTGTAATACGCTTTGTTTTTCTTTGCGGTGTAATAACGCGTCACGCTGTTTTGATAATCCAGTTTGCCAGCTGACACTGTACGAAAATATCCACGTACTGACTGCGCATTGCCAAAACCGCTGTAGTTAAGGTCATTGAGGAAACTTTCGACCTGCGTTTTGCTGATAGTCCCGGCCTGATCCGGGAATTGGATGATAACGGTCAGGCCTTTGACCGACGCAGGTAAAACGCTGGCACTGATCTCTGTGGCCAGCATTTGGACATCATCAGCAGGTTCGTCATGCACATGTTCGGCGTTGCCGGGCTGTTTTTGGCCAAACAACTGTTGCTGTGCCTGTTTGACCAATGCAGCTTTGGCCGTCGGAGATAAACCCGGCTGTGCCTGTGCACTGCTGTACTCTGTTGTAGATTGCACCTGATTGGTTTTGGCCAGGTCAACCGGCAATGCCAGTTTGCCGGTTGATTCAATGGTTTTACCGTCGGCACTGACGCGGGCATAGGCATAACCTTTTAACTGCGTGTCATAGACTACCAGCCGGCCGTCGGCCAGACGCTGTTCAGCGAAATAACTGTTACCTGACAAGTAAATGGTGAGAGCCTTACCATCAGGCTGCTTGAAGACAAATGGTTGATTAATATAAGGGATTGCTGCCGCTGCGGTATTGAGCCAAAGGCCGGCAGCGCTGGTCAGTAGCGTACCGAGCAGTAGCGCTCTGGTCAGTAACGCTGCGGGGCGGGCCCTGCTCCCGGTCGATGTACATGGTCGAAGCTGGTGTAAATTAGTCATGGCGGATGTTCCTGTTGCAAATTTTGGCGTTGGCAGCTCTTTGGCTGCTGTATGGTCTGCATGGCAGATCCGGCACCAGACTAGATGGTTTTGGTCTGTTAAAGCGGGAACAATGGCGGCAAAAAAATGATAATTTTGTGATATTTTTTTGAATTTCAAATGAAAAAGGAACAAGTTTTTACTTTTCAGATGCTTTCATAGCAACTAAAAGTTTGATTTCGAAATTAAATGAAGATTATGCTGAGCAGTTACCGATACTGCAGCGCACGGCAGTATCGGAGGGAACGATTCAAAGCTCAGCCAGCCTGCCTTCCCAATTCTGCTTGTAGCGCCTGGAGGCATTGACTACTTTGCCGTCGGACAAGGTGAACTGATAGTCATTGTGATGGGTTTTCACCTTATGCACATGATGCAGATTCACCAGAATAGAGCGGTGAATTTGCACAAAATGCGCTGGCAACCGTTGCAGCAGTTCTTTGATGGTTTCGCGGATCACCAGATTTTCTGACAGCGTCTGCACACACATATAGTTGCCGGCTGCTTCGATGACCCGCACGTCGATATCATCCAGCAGCAACGTCGAAGCGCCGGTACGAAATGTCAGCTTGTGTGGTGCTGCGACTTCAGTCAGCGGTTGGTTTTTATCCAGCGTGGTACGCACGTCGAGCAGACACTGCGCCAGGCGCTGGCGTGACACAGGTTTGAGCAAATAATCAAAAGCAAAATGCTCAAAAGCGGAAAAGGCATATTGCTCATAGGCAGTCACCAGTACCAGCAGCGGCGGGCTTAATGCCGACGCTTTATTCAGCTGCTTCAGAATATCAATCCCCTTCAGGCCCGGCATCTGAATGTCGAGAAAAACCAAATCGACCTGATGTTGCTGTAAATATGTCAGCGTGTCGTCGCCATTATCAAAACAGGCGTCAATCTGCAGGTTTGGATAATTGGCCAGTTTGGCTTTTAAGTTACTGATCGCCAGCGGTTCATCATCCGCGATCACGAGCCGGATCGGCTGCATATAACACCTCCAATGGTAAATTCAGCCGGGCATAAAAACCAAAGGCCGGGTTGAGTAGGGTCAGACTGGCGCGACGGCCAAATAATAATTCCAGCCGTTCCTGTAGCTGCTGCAAACTCGCGGGTACCTGGCTGGCAGGCCATGGCTGGGTTTCAGTGCTGGCAGTATCACTGCGGATAATAAACTGCAGTAAATCGTCTTGTTCGCGCAGATCAATATGCAGATGGATAGGGCCACTTTGTTCGGCCACAGTCCACAAAATGGCTTGTTCGGCCATCGGCTGAAATAACAAAGGCGGCAGCTGCAATGGCTTGGCGGCGCTTAACTGCCAATCCAACACCAGCCGTTCGCCAAACCGTACCTGCTGAATAGCCAGATAGGCTTCCAGAGCCTGTAATTCTTCACGTAGCGGCACCCACTGATCGTCCTGGTTTTTCAGCGAATGGCGTAAAAATGCCGACAGCTGCTGGATTAAATCTTCGGCGGCAATGCCCTTACGGCTAACAATCAGTGAATTCAGTGCGTTCAGTGTATTAAACATAAAGTGCGGATTGAGCTGATAGCGCAGTACTTTCAGCCTGGCCTGCCGCGCTTGTTTTAATAATTGCTGGCGGTTTTCCAGTTGCTGCAAGCTAAAAAAATTCAGTTTCATCAGTAAAAACACTGCCACCCAACCACAAAGCGGTAACAGCACCAGCGGAATGCCGACGACTAAATAGTGGCTCCAGTGCGTCATCATGTCGGGCCCGCTTTTCATCGCATAATGCGTCAGCAGATACTGGCGCAGCGGGATTAACAGTAATAACAATGGGATTAACCAAACCGCCAGTCGCTGCAGTTGTTGCGCGGGTGTACAGGGCCGGGCCAGTTCACGGGCACCAAGCCAGCCGGTCAGCGTGAGGTTAATCACTGTGATTAGGGTATAAGTCGCCAGATAGGGAAATGGCGCTTCCTGTTGCAGCGGGATCAACAGACTCAGATGGGTGTATTTCAGCAACAAATAACCGAGCCAATATAGGTGGTGCCAGAACCAGAACCGGGTCAGTGTTAATGTTGGTGCTGAAGCTGACGTGATCATAACGCGTTACTCTGTTGTGGCGGCAAGGCAATTGCCACACTAAAACCGGCCGGTAAACTCTGCACCACAACCCGTGCCTGCTCGCCAAAATGCTGGTACAGCCGGTCGCGGATATTACGCAGGCCTACGCCGGTGCCGTGGCCGGCCGCACTTTGCGCGCCAGGCCCATCATCCTGCACTGACAATTGCACCAGGCCATCGCACTGGCCGCCGCTGATGGTGATAGTGGCGCCATTTTGCCGCGCAGCGACCGCATACTTGATGGCATTTTCCACCAGCGGCTGCAGCAACAAAGCCGGCACCAGTTGCTGTTTGACCTGTTCGTCGATTTGCCATTGCACGCGGAGTTTGTCACCGAAGCGGGTTTTCTGCAGGGTGAGATAGGCTTCAATCGCAGAGAGTTCGTCGGCGAGGCGGACCAGCGAATCCGGTGAATGGCTGAGCGAATAGCGTAGAAAAGTCGAGAGTTGTTCCGACATCAATTCTGCATCTTCAAAACGTTCGGCTTCGAGCAAAGCGCAAACTGAGTTCAGCGCATTAAAAGTAAAATGCGGATTGAGTTGATGGCGTAGCGCCTGCAGTTCCAGCTGCTGAATATTCTGCGCCAGCCGGTGGGATTCTTTCGCCTCAGCCTGCTGCTGGCAATACCGGCTGAAACTGAGAAAACCAGCCGCCCAGACAAAAAACGCCAGCGCATGGGTGTCGAGTTGTCCCAGCAGTAAATTCAGATGAAAATCGTATTTTTGCCACAGCAGCATACTGGCGTAGTTAAACAACGGGATATAACACAACGCCAGCAATGCCGTTGCCAGAAACAGCCGCAGCGCCGACAATTGCCAACGCTGTGCCAGCGTCATCAGCGCGCTGGTTAACGCCAGTTGCATCGCCAGCGAGCCGAACGACAACAGTAAATATTTCAGTTCAAATTTTTCTTTCCAGACCAGTACTTCCAGCAGCAGGTTCGTCACTTCGAACAAAGCGACGCAGCACCAGAACCAGAGGTTAAATCGAAACAGTCGTGGTAAGTTTAACGGCATGGGCCAGCACTCCGGCAGCAGCAATGACTCTCAGTATATGAATAAAGCCGCTGTTGCATGCAAGTGCGGGTTCAGCGGGCGTCGCACCGGGACAAGTAGGGATAAGCGGGGACCTGCACTGCTGCATATGCTAATCGCGTAAATACCGCAGCAGCTTATCAAAGGCGCGATAACTCAGCGCTTCCAGCAAATGTGGCCGGCCAATGTTGTGCTCGCCGGCCAGATCGGCAATGGTCCGGGCCACTTTCCATAATTTGTGAAAACTGCGGCTGGACAGCTGTAGTTGGGAGACAGCCTGTTCGAGAAAAGCGCTGTCGGCACTTTGCAGCGGACAATGCTGTTCCAGTTCCGCGCTACTGAGCCTGGCATTTGGTTTGCCCTGGCGCTGCAGCTGATGTTCTCTTCCGGCCAGCACCCGGGCTGCGACTATCTCGCTGGTTTCGCCGCTACTTTGTTGACTTAGCATGCCGGCGGGCAACAAAGGCACTTCGAGCTGCAAATCAATCCGGTCGGTCAGTGGCCCGGAAATGCGAGCAAGATAACGTAGAATTTCGGCTTTACTGGCGCGGCCGTCCAGATGATGGCCACTTGGGCTAGGGTTCAGTGCCGCAACCAGCTGAAACTGCGCCGGAAATTCGGCCTGGCGGCCAGCGCGGGAAATGTGCACCAAACCGGTTTCTAAGGGTTCGCGTAGCGCGTCCAGCACATGGCGCTGAAATTCGGGCAATTCATCGAGAAATAACACGCCATGGTGCGCCAGCGAGATCTCACCGGGTTTAGGCAAAGTGCCGCCACCGGCTAACGCTGGCGCTGAACTGGTGTGATGTGGCTGGCGAAACGGTCGCTGGCAGAAATCAGCAGCAGGCGGCAAGGCCGCAATCGAATAAATCGCCGCGCTTTCTAAGGCTTCACGAAAGGTTAGCGGCGGTAAAATGCTTGGCAGCCGCTGTGCCAGCATCGATTTGCCGGTGCCAGGCGGACCGTAGAACAATAAATTATGCGAACCGCAGGCAGCAATTTCCAACGCTCTTTTGGCGTGTTGCTGGCCTTTAACATCCGACAGGCATAACGGCGAAGGAGTGGGCGCATGGGGCAACACCGGAATAGCCGGTAACGGTTGTTGTGCCAGCAGATGGCTGTGTACCTGCAACAGATGACTGGCGCCCAGCACCAACACGTCCGGCACTTGCCTGGCAATGCTGGCATTTGGCATCGGCAGCAGCAAAGCCCGGCCGGCCTGCTGTGCGGCGAGCGCCAACGGAATTTCACCGACGATAGGCCGGATCTCGCCCGATAGTGCCAGTTCGCCATAAAATTCAGTGTCAGCTACCGCAGCGGCGGGCAGCTGACCACTGGCCACCAGAATGCCAATGGCAATGGGCAAATCAAAACGGCCGCCTTCTTTGGGTAAATCGGCCGGCGCCAGATTGACGATAATTTTGCGGTCGGGAAAATCAAAACCACAGGTCAGCAACGCACTGCGCACCCGGTCACGCGCTTCCCGCACTGTGGTTTCCGCCAGCCCGACCAGTTGAAAACCGGGCAGGCCAGCGGACAGATGCACCTCGATAGTCACGGCTGGTGCCTGCAGGCCAAGCCGGGCTCTGCTATGGATTAATGCCAGTGTCATAAGCATCCTTGCTTGCTGGACAGAGATTAAGATGTAGTTCAATGTTAAATAATTGCAAATTAAACTGCGGCATCTCACACGACTACCAGCCTTTATTCTGCAGACAGAAGCCGCTACACTGCTCCATCCTGTCTATATTCACTGTTCTGACTGCATGACATCCGGGCCTCCATGATCACTGAAGTACAAACTGCAAAAAGTCGTTATCTGTTTTATCGGGTGATCGGATATCTGCTGGTGATTTTGTCGCTGTTTATGTTGCTGACTGCCGGTGTCGCCGTGTATTTCAATGAGCAAAGCTTCTGGAGTTACCTCATCAGTAGTCTGCTCACGGTCAGTATCGGTTACAGCCTGGTCTACAAAGGCCGGCATGATTTTGTCCTGATGAAACGCCAGCTGTTTTTGCTGACCACCTTATGCTGGGTATCGATTTGTTTGTTTGCCACTTTGCCTTTTGTGCTGGTATTGCCGCACCTCAGTTATGTCGATGCGGTGTTTGAAACCGTCTCAGCCATCACCACCACAGGCGCGACAGTGCTCAAAGGGCTGGATAACATGCCAAGAGGCCTGCTGTTCTGGCGCGCGGTGCTGCAGTGGATTGGTGGTGTCGGGATTATCGTGATGGCGATTGCCATTTTGCCGGCGTTAAAAATCGGTGGGATGAAGTTATTTAAAACCGAAAACTCGGATATTTCCGAAAAAATTCTGCCGCGCAGTTCCAGCCTGAGTCTGATGATTGGTGTGGTTTACCTCGGCATGTCAGCCAGCTGTATGACGCTGTTTTATCTGTTTGGCATGAATGGCTTTGATGCTATTACTCATGGCATGACAACAGTCGCAACCGGTGGTTTTGCCAATTACGATGCCTCTTTTGGCCACTTTAACGATAAACCGGTGCTGCTGTGGATTTCATCTTTGTTTATGTTGCTGTCGGCATTGCCGCTGGTATTGCTGGTTGGCACTGTGCGCGGCCACAAATGGTTGTTGTTGCGGGACCCGCAAGTGCGGGCCTTTTTAACCATCACGGCGTTTTGCGTGACCTTACTGACCTTGTATCAATACCACCATAATGACCGGCCTTTTTTTGATGCGCTGACCCATACCACCTTCAACGTGGTATCGATTATCAGTACCAGCGGATATGCCAGTGAAAACTATGCGGCCTGGGGCGGACTGGCGTTGATCCTGTTTTTTTACCTGACTTTTTCCGGCGGCTGTTCCGGTTCCACCAGCGGTGGCCTGAAGATTTTCCGCACTCAGCTGGCCGGTTTGTTATTGATTAAACAGTTTAAATTGTTGGTGCACCCGAATGCGGTCTGGGTGCAGAAATACGGCAGCAAACCGGTCAACGACCAGTTATTGGGGTCAGTGCTGGCGTTTTGTTTTATCTATTTCGCCTCTATTGCCGCGCTGGCGCTGGGTTTGTCGATGTATGAACTGGATTTTGTGACGGCGCTGACCGGTGCTGCGACGGCGATCAGTAACGTTGGTCCAGGGCTTGGGCCTGTGATAGGTCCGGATGGCACTTTTGCCAGTTTACCCGACGGCGCCAAATGGCTGATTAGCTTTGGTATGTTATTGGGCCGACTGGAAATTCTGACGGTCCTATTATTGTTTACGCCGATGTACTGGCGCTTCTGATGCTGTGACTGCAACACCAGGCTGATTTTTCCGCATTGACCTTGCGTTGTTGCGGTTTTCTCCTAAAATGACGATCCGTCAACTTTTTACGGTGCTGTGCATGTCTCCTCAGCCGCTAATGCAAAATTCGCGCAGCCTGGCCCGGCAACAACGGGAACAGGCGTTGCTGAAGCTGGCGCAGCAAATTTTGCGGCAGGACGGTTTTGCCGGCCTGACCATGGACCGGCTGACCGCTGTATCCGACGTATCTAAAGGCACTTTATATAATCATTTCAGCAGTAAAGAAGATGTCCTCACGGCGCTCAGCGTCGACTCTTTAGAGCGACTGCAGCAACTTTTCCAGCTCGCACTGAGCTTTTCTGGTCACAGCCGGGAACGCGCATTGGCCCTGCATTATGCTTATCAGCGCTTCAGCGCCGCCGAACCGACCTTGTTTTTATGTTTGCTGACCGCCGCAACGCCTGGGGTGATGGAAAAAAGCTCAGTGCAGCGGCTGCAACGCCGGCAACAACTGGAAACCGAATTATTGACCAGCTGCCAGAGCGTGCTGTCAGAGGCGCTGGCGGATGGCAGTTTAACGCTGCCCGCTGGCACAGCCGTTGAAGAATATGCCTTTATCAACTGGGCCATGGCGTTTGGCTGTAATGCACTATTTACGCCGCTACGCCAGCTGGGTCTTTTTGCCGGCCTGGAGGCGGGGCAAGTTAATATTCACAGTATCAGCTTATTATTTGATGGTATGGGCTGGTTACCGCTGACGGCGGATTGGGATTATCAGGCCAGTTGGCAACGGATAAACCAGATGTTCAGTCAGCGGCTGGCAACAGCCGGATCTGATAGTTTCACTCACCCGATGTTGAGCAATGCACAGGAGCCCGCATGAATCATCCCTGGTTAGACAACTCAGTAAAAAGGCCATGGCTGGCGGTTTTTCTGGTTCTGCTGGTTTCAGTGTTATTTAGCTGGGGGGCGAAAAATCTGTATTTTCGCGGCGATTTCCGCATTTTTTTCTCGGCGGATAACCCTCAAATGCAGGCATTCGAGCGGATGCAGGCGCAGTTTAATAAAAGCGACAATATGCTGGTGGCCGTGTTGCCGGCCGAAGGGGATGTGTTCACACCGGAAGTGCTGACGGTGGTAAAGAAACTCACGGACGCAGCCTGGCAAACACCTTATTCGTTGCGGGTCGACTCCATCACCAATTTCCAGCATACCGAAGCGCAGGAAGATGATTTACTGGTTGAGGATTTGCTGCTCGATGTGGCGGATATATCCGAAGAAAAAATCAGTAAAATCAAACAGGTAGTTTTAAGTGAACCGGCGATATTGAAACGTCTGGTGTCGGCCGACGGCAGCATGACTGCAGTCAATATCACAGTGCAGCTGCCGGAGAAAGATCAGAACAAAGAAGTCGCAGATGTCTATTCAGCGGTGGCGGCTTTGACAGAACAGCTGGCAAAAGAACATCCGACCGTCAGTTTTAAACTGGCTGGTGTTATTGCGCTCAACAATGCTTTTACCGCCGAAGCACAGCATGATGCCAGCGCGCTGGTGCCACTGATGTTTGTCACTATCATCCTGCTGCTGGCGCTGATGCTGCGCTCGGCGCTTGCTGCGCTGGCTGTGGTGATCATTATTATTCTGACCATCAGTTCTACGCTTGGGCTCGCCGGCTGGGCCGGTATTTTCCTCAGCACCGCTACAGTCAACGTGCCGACGCTGGTCATGACACTGGCAGTTGCCGACAGTGTGCACCTGATTGCCTCCACCCAGTTTTTAATGCGCCAGGGCCAGTCCAAAGCCGATGCTATTCGCCAGGCCATGCTACTCAATGCGATGCCGGTATTTATCACCAGTGCGACAACGGCTGTTGGTTTCCTGACGCTGAATTTCTCCGAAGTGCCGATTTTGCGCGACTTTGGCAACATGGTGGCTGTCGGCGTGATGCTGGCCTGGTTATTAACCATCCTGTTGTTACCGGCGTTACTGGCGTTATTACCGATAAGCAAAGGTCATGATTCCAAGGCCTTTGGCGGCATGGACCGCTTAGCTGAATTTGTCATCCGCCGGCCCGGTCCGATTCTGGTCGGTACCGTCTTGCTGACGCTGGCAGGGGGTTATCTGACGTTGCAAAACCGCGTCAATGACGAGGCGGTCAAATACTTCTCCACTCAGACTGAATACCGTCAGGCCGTGGATTTATTGGAAGAAAAGTTAGGCGGGGTATCACTGATGGATTTTGCCATCGACAGTGGCAGTGCATCCGGTGTCAACGATCCGGCCTTTATTGCCGCTATTGATGCCTTTGGCGACTACCTGCAAACCTTGCCGGAAGTGACCCATGTCAGCCGGATCAGCGACACCTATAAACGGCTGAACAAAAGTATGCATGGCGACGACCCGGCCTTTTACCGGCTGCCGGAAAGTCAGGAGCTGGCGGCGCAATATCTGCTGATGTACGAAATGTCGTTGCCCTTTGGCTTGGATTTAAGCAATCAGCTGGACCTGGATAAAAGCGCCACCAAGGTTGGCATCACGATGCAAAACCTCGGCAGTAAAGAAATGACGGCGATTGAAGACAAAACGATGGCCTGGTTTCAACAGCATTATCCGCAGTATCCGATTGAGGCTTCCAGCACGGCGCTGATGTTTGCGCATATCGGCGAGCGTAATATGGCCAGTATGATGCAAAGCCTGCCGCTGGCGGCAGTGTTGATTTCCGCGTTGCTGGTACTAAGCCTGCGCTCCTGGAAGCTGGGTGCTATCAGTTTGTTGCCGAATATGGTGCCGGCGCTGATGGGTTTTGGCGTCTGGCAGTTATTGTCCGGCGAAATCAATTTAGGTCTGTCAGTGGTCGCGTCGATGAGCCTTGGCATTATCGTTGACGATACCGTGCATTTTCTCGCCAAATATCAGCATGCCCGCCAGGAAGGCCGTGATGCCGAAGATGCGGTGCGCTACGCTTTTCACAGCGTTGGCTGGGCTTTGGTCGTGACCACAGTTGTGCTGGTGATTGGTTTCTCGGTGCTGCTGCTGTCTGATTTCCGGCTGAATTCTGATATGGGTCTGCTCACCGGCATTATTTTGCTGATTGCGCT